>JAVXIV010000146.1:0-5592 GCA_036785645.1 Hungatella sp. | reverse complement strand
ATCCAGGCAAATTGCCATAAAATAATAGGTCAGTGCCAAAATCATCACATCATAAGACATCGATCCGGTCAAATGCAGCGTCATAGGCAATAAGGCAACCCCAAACAGCACCTCTTTGCCAAACGGCAGCCGTTTCATAGCCAGCCATGTCACTCCCAGATAAAACAGCAAATTGGTGAGACGGCCCAGAACCAGCAGGGCAATGCTGCTCATACCAAAGATACGGGCGATCGTGATGCCGATTGCCTGCGGCAGATAGGCCAGAGGTGTCGTCCGCACCGTCCACTGATTGGAGATCGTGGTTCCCTCTTTCGCTGCCTGCCAGAAGTTTCCATCCAGCATCATTTGATAAGTTTCTTCCGTCAAGGTTTGACCCAGTACCTTTAAATCCGGATTCTCCCCTTCCGTCCCCGCTTCCAGTTCTCCGTAGATATCTTCAATCCAGGCATCCTCCTGTCGAATATATACGAGTCCGTGTTCTTCGGTCGCCGTTTTGCCCATCAATTGGTTGGATAGTTTATAGGCGCTAATATAGTGACTGACTTCATCCGGGGCCGACAAGGGCGGAAGCACCATCAGATAAAACATGCCAAAGCAAAATCCCACAAGCAAGAAAATCCGTTCAAGCTTCCATCGATTTCCAAATAAAAGCAGCATTCCGCTGACCGCAGTAACCACCACTATGCTTAACATCAGCACACGGTAATGGCTGAGCAGCCACAGATCGCCGCTCTCAAGCGCTCCCGCCCTTGTGTCCTGCATATGCCAAATAGCCAACAATTCCAAGGCCACCAAACCCACAATATAAAGTCCTTTTTCCCTAGGACTGCCGTGTTTTACGCTCTCCTTCATCTGGATCCTCCTGGCAGTGAATCGGTTTTTTTACATTCCGCTTCATCCAGCGCCTGCTTTTGTATGAGTTCTTTCAAGCTACTCTCGAGCTGAGAGACGCGGATGGTCATCTTAAATAACCGCACCAAGATCAGAAAGATGATAAACAGAAAAACAAAATTGGAGGGAGCCATCGTTCCGATCCGGTCTGAGATCCAATAAACCAACTGCGGAGCGATACTAAATACAATCAGCATGATGGTAAATCCCAGCCAGAACAGAGAATCTTCAATCTGTACCTTGGCCTGCCTGATTTTTTGCATCATGACCAGCAAGGTCAAAATGGATACCAGAATCAATACACTTCTCAACATGACGCTCATCTTTTGTCCTCCCCGCTAAACCGTTTTTCCCGCCGCCTGAAATTCTGAATCACCAGAATGGACAGCAGCATACGAAGCATATAGTGAGATGCTTTCCATGGGGTTAAATAACTGACTCCACCGATCCTCTCATCCATCTCTACCTGAATTTCTGCCACGCGTGCTCCCTGCCGCAGCAGATAAGAGATGGTGTCCGGTTCCGGTCCGTAATTCAAGCTGCCCGCAAATTCTTCGATCGATTTCCGATTAAACATGCGCATACCGGAGGTAGGATCTTTCACCGTGATGCCTGTCGTCATGCGAATCGCCATCTGAATCAAGTTACTTCCAAGCATCCGCATGGAGTGGGGTTTCTGTTCCGTCACATAGCGAGAAGCAATGACGATATCATACCCTTCCTCCATCTTTTCCTTCATCTGTTCAATATACTCCGGACGATGCTGTCCGTCTCCGTCAAATTGAACCGCATAAGCATAACCCTGTCTCTGCGCAAACTTCATACCGGTCTGGAAGGCTCCGGCGAGTCCCAGATTCTGGGAGAGATTGACCACACGATAACCGCGCGCTGCACAGATCTTAGCCGTCCGATCCGTGGAACCGTCATTGATGATCACATAGTCCAGCTGTGGGTATTCCGCAGTCAGCTTGTCCACCACCCATTCAATATTTGTTTCCTCATTATAAGCCGGAATGACAACTAAAATATCTGACACAGATTCTCCCCTCCCTTCCTATTTCCAGTAATTTTGATTCATAGTACATCCTTTAACCAGCCACATAGGCAGCTTCTGATATTGTTTCCCCATGCGGTATCCCACATATTTGCAAGCACTGATCCCCACGAGTTTTGGTATCAGATTGGGTTTTTTCACGCGGCATAAATATGCCATATTCTGCTTCACCAGTCGAATTCCCTCCCGCTCTGAACTAACTCGGGCAAATACTTCCGGATGATCTGCCTGCGATACGGCCAAATCGAAATTGCGCCGAAACTGCTGCATCGCCGTATAATGGTGTGCATGAACCACTTCCGCTTTTCCGCAATAAGCAACCCCATATCCGGCATCGATGGCCCCTGCCGCAAAAATCATATCTTCATTAAAAATCGTTTTGTGAATAAATCCACCTAACTGCAGATAGATATCCTTCCGGTAAGCAGCGCAGACATTGGAGGAAAAAAAAGTTTTGATCCCCAGCTTCGGCAGATCCGCTTGGGTCTTCACCTGATCGCCGGCCGGATAATTAAAACTGCGTGTGTAGCATTCCAGCGCATCGCAATCCGACGTAGGAAGCTGGCGGCCATAGGCAACCGCCACTCCCGGCAGTTTGAGACCCTCCAAAAGCTGTGCTGCCAGACTATCATGCTTGGGCATCGCATCCTGCGTCATGCAGATGACAATCGGTGCCTTGGAATAGCGGATTCCCAGATCTCTGGTCGCCCCATGATCAAATTCTTCTTGGGGCACATGGTGAAGCTCGACCTCGGGCAGGTTTTCGATTTCTTCCATGCCGGCCGTCTTCCATACAGACTCCTCTGTATTCATGATAATGATTTTATGAATCGGATGACTTTGCTGCTGCAATCTGTGAATCAGCGTTATAAATTTTTGATCCGGATGATACGTGGGAATCACCACATCCACCATCTGTTTAATTGCTTCCATGCGCATTCCTTACTTTCCTGTAATTTTTTAAGGCAGCTCCCACAAACAGTGCCGTCAGCCCCATCATTAATAATAAATAACTATAGGCTCCGCCATGGATTCCGTAGTTTTTGACAAACCACGGAGAGAGTATCACGGCCGCCATACAGCCTATTCCATAGATCACGAAGATCGATTTCTGATCTTTTACAATCACCAGTACATAGTATAGCAGATTCAGTAACGCATAGAAACCACCACCCAGGATATTGATCAGCAAAGCACCCTTTAGCGGCATCAGACCTCTTCCCGCCCCGGCTCCAAGGAGCAGTGCCAGTACCGGAATTCCAAACAGATAGGCCGCAAGCATACCCAACCCGGTAAAAACCGCAATCGCGCAGGCAATCTTTTGAATCACTTTCCAGAACTTTTCATATGCCCCCGCCTCCCAGTACTCCGAAAGAGTTGTCAAAAATGGGCGGATCACAAAGCCCGCAGCCAGATTGATGACCGAAGTCGGAATAAATATGGTTCCAAAATACGTAGAAGCACTGGGCTCCATATAGGCATCTATGGCATATTTTGATGCGGAAAAGATATACAAATCCAAAAATGCCGACAAAAACAACCATTTTCCGGACTGCCATAATTCCCGAACTGCCCCCGGACGAATCGCCGTCACAATACCCGGAAGTGTCTGAATCAAGGACTGATTAAATAATAGAAAACCCAAGACCTGAGCAGCTACTGCAATC
Source organism: Hungatella sp. (assembly GCA_036785645.1). Lineage (GTDB taxonomy): Bacteria > Bacillota > Clostridia > Lachnospirales > Lachnospiraceae > Hungatella_A. Next base: position 1,980 of record JAVXIV010000146.1, on the reverse strand, counting down.
ACACAGGAACCCACCAAATCCTTCGTCAGCACGAGCGCCAACAGAAAAGATCCTACCGATAACAGCGTTCGAAATGTATTGGATTTGCCTGTCAGGTATAACTTCCCATTTCTTTGAAATTCCGATTCATAGACATCCGCAAAACCATCCAGAACCTTGTAGCAGACCATCAAAATCACCACCATCTTCTTGAGTGGGTTTTCTACCCAGAACAGCACATAGAAGAAACCGGTGAGAATCGCCAGTGCAGAAGTATATACCCGAAATCTGCGATATTCGCCAAAGGAATGTTCCTCTTGCACGTCGGTAATCTGAATCGGCCGCATACCAAAATAAGATACGATAAACATCTGCTGCCCAAAGGTTGTAAATGCAAAGAAGAAGATCCCTCCCAAATCTGCACCCAGTATCCGGGTTACCGCCATACCGATCATCATGCTGCTGAGGGCATAGATTGCGCTTCCTATCATATTCCAGATCATATTTCTGCGCCCGATCTGTTGATCGGATCCCAGAAGCAGCTGCTTCCATGTGTTCATCATTTATCTCCTACCTGCCCAGTTCTGTCATCACGATGTCTTTCCCATAAAGCTTCCCGGTCTCTGCGCATAAGTCTGTCGGATCAGCCTTCTGCCCCCGCACCCAATCCAAAATCACTCTGGGCAGATTGACCCCCGCCATATGACTGTACGGATAGCCGCCGCCAAATCTGGCATTCATATCAATGATATAAGGAATGCCGTCCGATAGTATGATATCCATATCGAGATTGGCAATATGCCCCAGTTCCGATCCAATCTTCGCTCCAAGCTCCCGAAGATTTGGCAGTTCTACCACACGAGCGCAGTCCGTCTCCCCGGAACGCATAGCGATCTTTTCTTTGACAATCGTCGTCTGATAGATGCGATTGAGGTCTTGAATGACATCCAAACCGTACTCCTGCCCACCTATCCTCTGCTGAATCAACACCGCATGTTCTAAATCTGCTTCCGATTCATATTTTAAATAGCTGCGTCCGATCTCGCGTTTGCTCTTTTGATAGAATACTTCCAGTTCTTCTTCATTGTCCGCCTGATAGATCGCAAGAGACCCCATCCCCCAACGCGGTTTGATCATCACCGGATAGCATAAGCTTCCCGCCTCTACCGCCTCCTTGGCTTCTTCCACAGACAAGTAGCAGTCCGGTGTTGCAAAATCACGTTCCCGCAAGAAAATGCTCATCAGAAGTTTGTCATTGCACACATCGATCACCTCCGGGTCAGAGACAATCACCTGCACTCCCTGTGCCGCAAATTCAGCTTTATGACGCGATAAAATGGGCAGATCAATATCAAACAGAGACAGCAGCACCTGAATGTTTTCTTTTTTACAGTAATCCAGAAGAAACGGAATATAATGATCATCATAGATCAGCGGAGTAACTACCGTGCGATCCGCTGCCGCAAATGCCGGTGACAGATCACTGCTATTGGCGGCGCAGACCACCCCGCCTTCTCCAATCACTTCCTTAAAATAGCGCACCAAATAACTTCTTCTTCCTACCGACGTCAATAATAGATTCATGCCCATTCCTCCTGTTCTTTATGAAACGGATCCCGCATGCAGTTTTCTCAAAACCATGCGAATCTCCTGCATTCCGGTCATATGGGTCACCCACCCAATTCCTGCGTAGAGAATGATGCCACAGAGAATCTGTACCGCCAGCGCAAGGGCTGTGCTTTCAATTTGGGTACCTATGCCGTATACGAGAATTCCCATAACCGCCGAGGCCAGTGCCGCCGGCATAATATCTCTGCATTGTTCCCAAAAACTATAGTTCAGCAATTTTCGGTTTGGATATGCATTGATAAAAAAGCAGACAAATTCCATCAGAGTTTTCACCAACACCATAGCATAGACTCCAAACGGCATCGTAGCAATCAGGCTGATGATGCCCAACACCTTTTTTAATAGTTAGTGAAAAAGGCAAATTAGCGTCTT
>JAVXIV010000145.1:4876-5594 GCA_036785645.1 Hungatella sp. | reverse complement strand
TACGGGTTGCTTAAAGTTTTCAAAATTCATTGACACTGAAAAATCAAGGTGTTATACTCGCTCCGTAATCAGAGAGAGAGGTAGCATGATGAAAAAGAAAATTTTAGTAACCGGTTTGATGATGACTGCAATGCTTATGATGTCTGCATGTGGCAGCAAAAATACAACAGCAGAGATTACCACAGTCTCGGAGACGACAGCAGCTGCGACCACAGCAGCAGAGACCACGACGGTAGAGGTAACCACTACGCAGCCGGAATCGACCTTGGACAAGAAGGCACAGCAACAGGTAGATGATATTCGTTCTTTTGCAGAGGAAATTCAGATCACCGTTGCGAATCAGGATATTGAATGGTTGGCGGATCTTTGTAACTATCCGGTCTATGTATCTTTGAAGTCAGGAGAAGGCAAGGAGGTTCAGGACCGAGATGAGTTTCTGGCTTTGGGAACCGACGAGATCTTAACCGAAGCACTGCTAAAGGAGATCGCTGCAGTGGATTTAGACAAATTAGAACCGGTAGAAGCCGGTGTCGTCATGGGTGATAAGGTCAATATTATTTTTAGCATCACCGATGGGAACTTCGGAATCAGCGGAATTAACTCCTAACTGAGGAGGAGAGAAAAGACAGAGCTGTGATAACGGAAGCGTTATTGCAGCTCTGTCTTTATAAGCTTAACGATCCGTATTTGGATGGAAAAATCTATGCCCGACTTGACT
>JAVXIV010000145.1:0-4866 GCA_036785645.1 Hungatella sp. | reverse complement strand
TATAATACAATAGAGTAAATTTAACCAAATACAGGAGTTAAAACCATGATATCAAAAATCTGGAACAAATTGGTCAATCGAGAAGCGATTACCTATATTATCTTTGGCATATTGACGACCTTGGTAGACTGGGTTGTATACGCAGTTTTGTGGCGAATTGGCACCGATTACCGGATTTCTACAGCGCTCAGCTGGTGTGCGGCTGTACTGTTTGCTTTTATTACCAACAAACTCTTTGTCTTTCAGAGCTTTGATATTCATTTGCGCTATCTATGGAAGGAATTTATATCCTTTGTCACCTGCCGGGCCGCTACCGGAGTCTTTACCTTTGTGGCCATGATTGTGATGGTAGACGCTCTTCATCTGCATGAGTTTATTGGAAAATTGATTGTATCTGCAATATCATTAGTCCTGAATTATATTCTAAGTAAGCTATTTATTTTCAAGAAAAATCAGAGCAGTGAGGAAGAACGCTATGGAGCATGATGAAATCAGACAGGTTTCGGAGGAATTGGAAGAATTACTGGGCACTTTGCCGCCAACACCGGACTCAATTGAGCCAAGATCGGAATTGGCTGCATCGGAATCAATTGAGCCAAAGTTGGAAGCAGTCGAAACGGAATCAAGCGAACCGGTAGTCCTGCATTCGCATCTGAAATCGAATAAATCTCAACTATACAAACCTCATGAGAAACGCAAACTTGCTCCTCAAAAAGACTATATTCGCCCGACTGATGGCTTGTTGGCTGCATTTTTCGTACCGATTGTTATTATGGTCATCATATTTTCTCAGAGGGGCATTTTCCCGTTTGGAGAAGAAAGTTTCTTAAGGACGGATATGTATCATCAATATGCACCGTTTTTTTCAGAGTTTCAAGATAAACTGACACATGGAGGAAGCCTTTTATATAGTTGGAATATTGGTATGGGGGTCAACTTTTCGGCACTGTATGCTTATTATTTGGCAAGTCCGCTGAATTGGCTGCTGATACTGTGTCCCAAGAACCTGATCATTGAGTTTATGACCTATTCTATTGTCTTGAAAATCGGTTTGAGCGGTTTGACCTTTGCCTATTATTTGAGGAAGCATTGCCGGACCTCTGATTTTGGCATCGCATTTTTTGGCATTTTTTATGCCTTATCCGGATATATGGCGGCTTATAGCTGGAATATCATGTGGCTGGACTGCATTTTATTATTTCCGCTCATTGTGTTGGGGCTGGAGCAATTGGTAAAAGAAAAAAAATGCTTTTTATATGGTATCTGCCTTGGCTTGAGCATTCTCTCCAATTATTATATTTCGATTATGATCTGTATCTTTATGGTACTGTATTTTATAGCACTGCTGATCCTAGAAGATCGCAAACCATTGCGCGCCTATTTGCGTAATGTGACCGACTTCACTTTGTATTCTCTCTTGGCGGGCGGACTTTCGGCGGTAGTACTGCTGCCTGAGATCTTTGCATTGCAGGCGACGGCTTCCGGAGATTTCAATTTTCCCCAGACCGTTACTTCCTATTTTTCGATCTTCGATATGATTGCCCGTCATATTGGCAATATTGATATCGAGATTGGTTTGGATCACTGGCCCAATCTCTATTGTGGAGTCGCAGTGCTCTTGTTTTTTCTGCTTTATCTGGTTTGTAAAAAAATTCCGATCAAGGAAAAAGTGGTGTTCTGTGGATTACTCCTCCTCTTTTTTGCCAGTTTTTCAGTGAACACGTTGAATTTCATTTGGCACGGATTTCATTATCCGAACAGTCTGCCTTGCAGACAGTCTTTTATCTATATTTTTTTGATGCTCTTGATCTGCTATCGTGCCTATATGTATTTGCAGGACACTTCGTGGAAGCAGATCTCCAAGGCATTCTTGCTTGCGATTGCTTTTGTGATCTTGGCAGAAAAACTGGTGGAGCAGGAACATTTTAGGTTCTATGTTTACTATATTGCGATTCTGATGCTTTCCCTTTATGCAGGACTTTTGTATTTCTATCAAAAGGGAACGGTTTCGCGGGGGCGCTTGGTGATTCTGGCTTTGGCGGTTGTATCCATCGAAGCAGCGGTCAATACCACGATAACCAGTGTGACCACAACCGGAAGAAGTGCTTATATGAATGATAATCTTGCAGTGAAAAAACTTACGGATTCTCTGCAGCCGGCATCGACTTTTTATCGCATTGAAAAAGTAACTCGGAAGACAAAAAATGATGGCGCCTGGATGAATTTTCCATCGGTATCCCTGTTTTCTTCCACGGCCAATGCAGAATTAACCGCTTTCTTTAAATCAATTGGATGTGAAGGCAATACCAATGCCTATAGCATCACCGGGAGTACTCCTTGGGTAGATTCTTTGTTTTCTGTGCGGTATGGACTCTATTCTTCCGAGCAGAAGAACGAACTGCTGACCTTGCTTGGTCAGGAAGAGGAAACTTATTTGTATGAAAAGGCCTATACGCTGCCGGTGGGATTTCTCGTGGCATCGGATATGGAGGAAAATTGGCAGCGCGATCAGGGTAATCCCATTATGGTGCAAAATGATTTTTGCAATGTGATCGGTGCAGATCCTGTGCTGGAAGATGCGGGCGGAGATACTACGGGAGATACCTTCCGCTTCACCCCGGAGTTGGACGGAGATTATTATGCCTATGTCAGCAACCGAAAGATCGAAGAAGTGACGGTTACAAAGGGCGAGAATACGCAGACATTTCAAAATATTGACCGTGGATTTTTGCTGGAACTTGGAGACTGTACAGCGGGTGAAGAAGTGATACTGAAGTCCGATAAAAAAGAGCAGAATATGACGGTGAAGGTCTATCGCTTTTCTAATGCAGGTCTCAAGAGTGTTTATGATCAATTAAATCAATATCCCCTGTCGGTTACCAGTTGGACGGATTCTTCTCTGGAAGGTGTGATCGGTGCAGATCAAGCAGGAACGCTGTTTACCAGTATTCCTTATGACAAGGGCTGGACGGTCAAAGTGGACGGTCTGGTACAGGAAAGCCAGAAGATCTTTGGGGCCTTTCTCTCGGTAAATTTAACGGAAGGAAGTCATACGGTATCGTTTGAATATGAACCGGAGGGACTGCGCCTCGGTGCTTATATCAGTGGCGGCTGTGTTGTATTTTTGCTTGTCATAGCCGGAATTCAGCAATGGCTCAAACGAAGAAACGAAGAAGAGGAAGAAGCAGAAGTGTCAAAAAGATTGAAAGAATAGAGAGACAGAACAGGAGAACGGTATCATGAAATTATGGGGTGGAAGATTTACCAAGGAAACAAACCGGTTAGTACACAATTTCAATGAATCTTTGTCATTTGATCAAAAATTTTATCATCAAGATATTGACGGAAGTATTGCGCATGTGACGATGCTTGCCAAACAGGGCATTGTATCGGGGGAAGACAAGGCTGCAATCATCGCGGGTTTGGAAGGAATCAAGGCAGACTTGGAGTCCGGAAAGTTGGTGTTTACAAAGGAACATGAGGATATTCATTCGTTTGTGGAAGCCAATCTGATAGAGCGCATCGGGGATGCGGGCAAACGTCTGCATACGGGACGCAGCAGAAATGACCAAGTGGCATTGGATATGAAGCTATATTGCCGGGATGAGATTGTAGAAATTGATGAGTTGGTGAAATCTTTGCTGCAGGCATTGCTGACGATCATGGAAGCCAATGTGGATACGTTTATGCCGGGATTTACACATTTACAGAAGGCACAGCCAATCACGCTGGCACATCATCTGGGCGCTTATTTTGAGATGTTTTTGCGGGATCGTTCTCGTTTGCATGATATTTTTGAACGGATGAATTATTGTCCTCTGGGTTCCGGTGCATTGGCGGGAACGACCTACCCACTGGATCGCGCGTATACGGCGGAACTATTGGGCTTTTATGGACCGACCGGTAACAGTATGGATTCGGTGGCGGATCGAGATTATGTGATTGAATTATTGAGTGCCCTAGCTACCATTTCGATGCATCTAAGCCGCTTCTGCGAAGAGATCATCATCTGGAATACCAACGAATACCGTTTTGTGGAGATTGATGACGCTTACAGTACGGGCAGCAGTATCATGCCGCAAAAGAAGAATCCGGATATCGCGGAATTGGTACGCGGAAAAACCGGCCGTGTGTATGGAGCATTGGTTTCCATCCTCACTACGATGAAGGGACTGCCACTGGCATACAATAAGGATATGCAGGAAGACAAGGAATTGACGTTTGATGCGATTGATACGGTGAAAGGTTCTCTGGCGCTTTTTACCGGCATGATTGCAACGATTACATTTCGCAAGGATGTCATGGAATCCAGCGCAAAGAAGGGGTTCACCAATGCCACCGATGCGGCCGATTACCTGGTCAATCACGGAGTGCCCTTCCGCGATGCGCATGGTATCGTCGGGCAATTAGTACTCTTTTGTATCCATAAAAATATCGCACTGGATGATATGACACTTGCGGAATTCCAAGCGATCAGCCCGGTGTTTGAAGCGGATATCTATGAGGCGATCAGCCTAAAAACCTGTGTGGAGAAACGCATGACCACCGGCGCACCGGGACCCGCGGCAATGAAGATGGCAATAGCGGGGTATAAGAAACTTCTTCATACAAGTTAAGATTGAAGCATATTGGCATATGCTTTGGGTGTCATGCCGGTATATTTGCCAAATACCCGGATGAAAGTATTGGAACTGTTGAAGCCGACCAGAAGTGATAAGTCCGTGATTTTAATTTTTGGGTTTTTCTCAATCAGCTCCTTTGCTTTGTCAATGCGATAACTGTTTAAAAAATTTTTAAAATTATCGTCACTCAGTTTTTTAAATAAATTGCTGCAGTATTTCCCTGAGATTCCCAGTTCATCAGCCA
>JAVXIV010000144.1:3709-5631 GCA_036785645.1 Hungatella sp. | reverse complement strand
CACACCTCATGCAGATCTTATGCAGGTGCGTCTGGAAAAAGCCAAAAACCTGCTGACCAATGAAGCCGTTGCGGTCAGCGAAGTGGCACAGCGATGCGGCTTTTTGAACTTATCTCATTTCAGCAGATGTTTTAAGCGGGAATGTGGTGCTCCTCCAAAAGAATATCGCGCCAAAAAAAGCGCCCCCGGCTTTACTCAATCGTAAAACCGGAGACGCTCTCCTGCGCAAAGCTGTGAATCGTAGCTTTATATGAGCTGCCTGCGCAGACGTTCTTTCTCTTCTGCGGCATCTTCTGCAGGATACCACATAGACTCCATGAAATTCACGCGGCAAGCTTCTCCTTCCCGAAAGGAAATACGGTGGGGGGTTTGAACCTTCACCTTTTGTCCGCCTATCGGAATGATATATTCCGTTCTGTCTGTGAGGAAAATACGTTTTTCAATATGCGTTTGATAGCCCTGTTCCTGCGTCAGTGAGATGGAATTGGGTCTGGTCGCCACAATCATCCGCTCCGCCGCATCCACAGGAGGAATCAGATTCAAAGCCTGCGCCATATCTCCCTCAGCGTATACCTTTCCGCCTTTTACGACTACATGAATAAATGTGCTTTCACCTAAGAAGCTGTGTACGAACCGATTGATCGGTTTATTATATAAATTTTCCGGTGTATCAATCTGCATGATTTTTCCCATGTCGCACACCATCATGCGATCTGAGATTGCCATAGCCTCTGACTGATCATGCGTAACAAAGATGATGGTAAAATTGAATTTACGCTGTAATTCTTTGATTTCAAAGCGCATACTTTCCCTTAATTTCGGATCTAAATTGGAAAGTGGTTCATCTAAGAGCATAACTTTGGGTTGTGTCACAATGGCACGTGCCAGAGCGATTCGCTGCTGCTGCCCACCCGAGAGATCCGATGGATAAATATGCTCCAATCCCTCTAAACTAGTGTGATGCAGGGCCTCTTTGACCTTTTTATCCAAATCGGTACGATTCATTTTCAAAAGACGCAGAGGGAACGCAACATTTTCATACACGTTCATGTGCGGCCATACTGCAAAAGCCTGAAACACCATACCCAACCCACGTTCTTCCGGGGGCACATACAAGTTTTTACTTTTGACCGAAACCGGTTTCCCGCATAATTCGATTTCTCCCTCTGTCAAATCCTCAAATCCCGCAATCATGCGGAGCGTCGTCGATTTCCCGCATCCGGAAGGTCCCAAGAAGGAAAAACATTCCCCCTCGTGAACCGATAAATTAAAATGATCCACTGCAACGATGTCACCCAATGTTTTGGTCGTAAAGGATTTAGTTACGCTTCGCAGAACAATTTGATCCATATTCTAGACTCCTTTCCGATCCTTTGTGATCTGTGTGACAATCGTATTACAAATAATAATTAGTACAATTGCAATAGAGCCAAGAGCCGCTGCCTGAGGCATCATGCCGGCATCCCGCAAGGAATAAATCTGTACACCCAAGGTTCTGGTGTATGGTCCATATAACAATACAGAAGTCGTAACTTCTCGCATAGCAGGAAGGAAGATGAGGAAAAATCCCGATACCATGGCCGGTCGAATCAGCGGTAAGGTGATGTCCTTCAAGCTCTCCGTATGAGAGGCACCGCAAGTTCTGGCTGCTTCTTCCAAGGAAGGATGCACCTGCAGCAGCGCCGCCGAAGAAGTCTTCATCGAGAAAGATAAATATCTGGCCAAATAGGCCACCAATATGATCCAGATTGTATTATACAAATTCACACCCAAGTCACCGGACCAGGCTAAAATAACTCCGATTGCCAATACCGTTCCCGGAATGGAATAGGGCAGCACTGACAGCACTTCCAGAACGCCCTTGCCCCTTGGTTTGATCTTCTGTACCACATAGGCAATGAGGGTTCCTAAGAACATGCAGA
>JAVXIV010000144.1:0-3699 GCA_036785645.1 Hungatella sp. | reverse complement strand
GTCACGGAAACGAACAACGAGTTCTTGATGGAATCCAAAGTACCGGAGCTGGAAAATACTTTGACATAGTTTGCCAAGGTAAAGTTTTCCGGTATCAGAGGCAAACCATAAGCTTTGACTAAACCAACCAGGAAAATCATCGCCAACGGTACCACTACAATGAAGAACAGCGTTGCCACCGATAGGACGAATAACGGAACTTTTGCCTTCCGCAATTTGATGAGTGTAGGGCGCATACTCTTGCCCTTGATGATGTCATAGCTGCCGCTGCTCAATACCTTTTTTTGTACAAACAAAGCTGCCGCTACCACTACTACCAGCATAATCGAGAGTGCCGCTCCCTGCCGAATCCCTTCAAAGCTACCGCCCGACCTAGAAATCACTGCATAGATGCGAGTTGGCAATGTATAAATCCCCTGCGAAAAGCCCAAGATCGACGGTACGCCAAAGTGTGCCAGTGAACTGATTAAGATCAGTAAGGCGCCTGCGGAAATAGCCGGCAATACAAGCGGTAACGTGATTTTGCGAATGACGGTCAGCTGCTTCGCTCCCGCAATTCTGGCAGACTCTTCTAGGGTTGGATCCATGCGTTCCAATGCGCTCACTACCTGCATGAACACAAAGGGGAAATAATAGGACAACTCTACAAAAATGATTCCGCCCAGGGAATTAATATTGATGGGTGCACGCTGTAAATTAAATACGTCCATCAGCCAGCGGTTCAAATAACCGGAACGTCCATTCAGTAAAAGATCCCATGCCATGGCTCCTAAAAACGGTGGAAACATATAAGGAATATTAAACAAGGCACGCATCAGTCCTTTGGCCGGAATATCGCTGCGGCCCAAAAGCCATGCATAGAAGACCCCTACGATAGTACCCAAAATGGTAACCCAAAACGCAATTTTGATGGTATTCCACATAGAAGCCAGATTATCTTTGTTCAAAAGCTGGCTGCTAAATAATTCCGGACTGAATTTTCCCTCATAGAAGAAAGCATGGTATACAATCATAAATACCGGTATGACGACAATAATTGCCAATAGTACAAAGCTTAGTCCCGTCATCGCCTGATCCAGCCCAAATCTTCGGCCGTCAATGGCCGCTAAATCCCGATTCTTTTTTTTAATATTGAATTGACGCATTGGTCTCCCCCCTAGCTTTCATAATAGCGAGGGTTTAGCAGAGCCAGTCCGATTTCACTTCCCTCTTTTGCAATGCCATACTTCATAGCATCCAGTGTACTCTGTTGAACCCGAAGTTCCTTCTCTCCCAAAAGAATAAAGTAGTCATACTCGCTTCCCAAGAATACACAGCGTTTTACGGTCCCGCAGATTGGAGAATTCGGATCAAATACAATATCATTGGGGCGAACTCCCAGCTCTACCTCTTTGGTAAAATCAAGATGGGCAGGCAGGGTTTCCGGCCAGGCAATCAAACGATCTCCCACATTTAAGAAGGTGTCGTTTCCCTTCTTGACTACCGGCACGAAGTTCGAAACACCGATGAATTCAAACGTAAACCGATTTTTCGGATGTAAAATAATATCTTCGTCATTGCCGATCTGGCACAGACTTCCGTCCTGCTGCATGATGGCGATCTTATCGCAAAGCTGTAACGCCGATTGCTGATCATGGGTGATATAAAGGATCGTCGTACCGATATTTTTCTGGATTTCTCGAATTTCAAACAGCATTTGCTCACGCAGTTTGGCATCCAGATTGGTAATCGGCTCATCCATTACAATCAAATCATCACTTCCTACGAGTGCACGTGCAATGGCAACTCGCTGTTGTTGTCCTCCGGATAACTGACCGGGAAGATGATTGGCATACTCCGTCATATTGACCTGCGCCAAGGCATGCATTGCTTTTTTCTCTGCCTCGCTCTTAGAAATTTTCTTCTTGCGCAGTGGATAGAGTACGTTTTCCTTGACTGTCATATGCGGCCAAACCGCATAATCCTGAAATACAACACCGATATTGCGCCGCTCTACCGGTATATTGATTCTCTTTTTTGCACTGAATAGGCAACGGTCTTCCACATAAATTTCACCACTTTCAGGCTTGCTTAAACCCAGAAGGCAACGCACCAGTGTCGTCTTACCGCAACCGGATGGTCCCACCAGACAGAGAATCTGATTTTCCTCTACTTCTAAGCTGAAATCTTTGAATATGTAGTTGTTACCGTAACGAAAAGAGATGTTTTCAAATCTAACTTTCGCCATGGATGTCCTCCCTACAGACCGAAAATATCATCAAATGCTTTTCCGTTTTCTTCTTCTTTCGAAACCATATCTGCTAAATCTGCTTTCAATGCCTTTGCAGCAATTGCTGCTACGTCGGTACCTTTCTGATCAATATCATTGCGAACAGAAATCAAATTATTGGCTACCAGTACTTCTTGACCTGTTTTTGATAAGATGAAATCATATAACAATTTTCCATTTTCTTCGTTGGCACAGTTTGCAACCAATCCAATGGGGCTAAAGATGGATACGGTATCTTCCGGATATACAAATGCAATCGGAGAACCTTCACTGGATAAATTGGCCGTTACATAATCCAGACATACCCCTACTTTATAAGCACTTGCTGCCAATTGATTATGGGTAGCCGTTGTACCACTTTCCAGATAACAGCCGTTATCTTTTAATTTTTGAATATAATCTGTACCATATTTCTCACTGCACATCATTGCATTTCTCCAATATTTGGAAGTTCCTGAACTACCCGGGTCCGTCATAACAATCTGATCATTCCACTTCGGATCTAACAGATCACTCCAGCTCTGAGGAGCCTCTTCCGGTTTTACCAGTGCAGTATTATAAGCAATTCCCATATTCATCATACGGGCACCGGTATAATAACCATCTGCGTCAATATAAGCCTTATCAATAGCTGCTGCCTCCGGAGAAGCATATTGCTGAAGAATCTTCTGTTCTTTAAAAGAAGCATAATCGGCAGGATCACCTACCCATATTAAGTCGGCATCCACTTGTCCGGACTGCGTCTCGGTAGCGATCTTGGTAATTACCTTGCTGGTACCTGCAAAATAGTATTCCATTTTGATGTCCGGATATTGTTTTTCGAAAGCCGCCTTAACTGCAATCAACTGATCCTCTTGCATGGAAGAGTAAACCATAACCGTACCGGATCCTCCCGCCTTGGCTTCTTCTTTCTTGGCCGGTTCCTCCTTTTTGGCTCCTTCCGTTGCAGCCGGTGCCGTTGTTTCCGCTTCACTGCCTTTTCCTAATGTAGATGCAGATGAACCACCGCAAGCTGTCAAACTTCCGACCAATGCAGCTGCCATTCCCATACTCACTAATTTCTTGAATGTCTTTTTCATATCTTTCCCTCTCTTTTCTGGTTTTAAGTCATGTTGCACAATTATTATACAAACATTTCACCGTTTTTGTACAGTCTAAATACAGTATAACTTTTATAAGTACCATTTTTAAACTAACTGCGTCCATTGACAAGAGGATTTTTTCCAGATAAGATAGAGGATATAGAAGTGCTGCGATGTAAGGAGGGGTTATGAGCAGACAGATTGATCAAATACGAGAGAAACTATATCGAAATAAGCGGAATTTTCATCGTTTATTAATCATCTTCCTATCCACGATCTTCATCGCCTCCGTTTTATTTCTGTATGGACAATTCCAAACTGCCACCATCAAAACACTGGTAAGCTTTA
>JAVXIV010000143.1:4141-5642 GCA_036785645.1 Hungatella sp. | reverse complement strand
CCGCAATGCAAAACGTACTACAATTATCCATCTGCTATTTAACCTCATTGGTACGACCATCTTTGTGGTGATTTCAGTGACGACACCATTTGTAGATTGGATGGTGCATTTGGTACCGCATAATCCGGCGGCACAGATTGCTAATGTACATACAGTTTTCAATATTACAACCACGTTGATTTTACTGCCCTTTGGGAATTGGCTGGCGAGAGCCGCGGTACTGATTCTTCCGGATAAGAAGGCGGAGACAACGGATGTGGATCGCTGGTTTGAGGGCGTTGTTTCCTCCCAGCATGTTTTGGGAGCTTCGTCGATTGTCATCAATGAATTAAAGGTAGAAGTGAAACAGATGATGAAGTTGGCTTATGACAATGTATGTAACAGCTTTACCGCCATCGAGGATGGGTGTCAGGCGGGGCTGGATGAAATCGAGAAGATTGAAGATGAAATTGACCAAATGAATCATAAGTTATCTCAGAAAGTATCCCGAGTTTTCACCATTGAGTTACCGGCATCCGATGTTGCAGTGGTCAGCCACTTATTTAAAATCATTGGAAATATCGAGCGAATCGGAGATCATGCTATGAACCTGGCAGAATATGCCTATACGATGAAGACGATGGGACTCTTTTTGTCGGCAGATGCGTTGACTGAGGTGCGGGAGATGAAAAGCATCAGTCTGCGGGCTATGAAGAGCTTGGTGGAGATGGAAGATGAGAAGGCACTGCAGGTATTGGGGGAAGAAACGGTGTTGGAGCAGAGCATCGACGATACCACGGTACTCTACCGTCAGAAGCAGATTGACCGCTTGAAGCTGCAGACTTGCAATCCTGAGACTTCAATTTTTTATACGGAGATTTTGACTGATTATGAGCGAATTGGGGATCATATTTTAAATATTGCCGAGGAATATTCCGGTGGCAAAAAATAATAAAAAATAGAACGATGGTACCGTTTGGGCAGTTAAAAGTGCATTTCGCACCAAAAAAGGTTTTCAAAGAAAAGTTGTGCTATAAATATATATGAAAATAGACCAAGAAAGCCAAAATAGAAAGGAAGAAAAAGCATGAGAAAAAAGCTGATAAGCATCTTGATCACCCTTTGCGTGCTACTGACCCTACTGCCCACGACGGTCTTTGCCGCCTCGTCCCTGTATAAAGTGAAGGTTGAGCACGGTGCACCCTTCCGCGCCACGGAGGATGGCAGTATTGTCAGCAAAATTGGCTGGGATACTGTTGTAGAGGCGCTTGACACACAGCAGGGCGACTACATCAAGGTGAAGTGGAACGGTTACCCGGTGTACGTCTGGGCGGATAAGCTCAACGCGGTGAACGCGCCGGACGCGGTGTGCTCCGAGTGGTCTCGGGAGTGGATCACCGGCATTGAGGGGGAATATGTGGGCTTGAAATCCCAATATCCCACTGTGGAAAACGACTACACCAAGCCTATCACCCGGATTGAAATGACGGATATTATGATGAATTTTCTGGCAATACGTAGC
>JAVXIV010000143.1:0-4131 GCA_036785645.1 Hungatella sp. | reverse complement strand
AGAGACCAGACGGAGCGACTACCACGTCGTCCTCAAGGGGGTTGAGCAACCGCTGACGGACACGGACGACCGCACTGCAAATTACTTTGCCATTTGGGGCATTGTGCCCCCGGGAGCTTTCCGCCCCAACGATATTGTCACCTATGGCGAGGTGGTGGACACCATGATAAAGCTCATGGACTATGACAATAAGTATACCTGCATCCTCGATTACGGCGCACTTCGCACCGCCGTCACCAAGGAGTTCATTGCTACTCTGGGCATCGGCGGTGACACCGGTGATCAGGCTCCCTGTACCAAGGAGCAGCTCATGGTGATGTGCAGCAAGCTGTTGTGCTGGGCGGAGGACTACAATCTGCGGTGGTATGCCGCCGATGCCAAAGCCAAGGATCCCGGAAAGAGCTATGAAGGGCTGTTCTGCATTGTCAGTGGCACCTATTCCATCCAAACCGCGCTGGGCGAAGAGGGCAAGCACCCCTATCTGAATATCAACACCGCCGGACAGGGGGAGTTGCGCAGTGGCACACCACAGAACTTTAACATTACCTATCTGCAAACCGAGGGGCGGGGGCGCTGCTATACCATTCAGACCATGGATGGCAAATATCTGGCGCTGGACGGCATGGCAGTCAACGGCAGTCGGCTGATCACCCGGAGTGAGCCTTACCGCTGGTATATCTCCAACGGAAGTATGGCATATATCGCCAGTATGGAAAACGGCGACCAATGCATCAATGCCTCCGGGCAGAAAAAAGAGGATGGCACTCCCATCATCGCCTGGAACCTTAGCAGCACTTACGACACCGGAAACATGAACTACAAATTTATTTTTGAATTTGCGAAATAAGCAAAGCTGGAGAGATATTTTACCATATTAAAATGTGAGGTTCAAGTCTCAAATAAGTCCCGTTTCTCTATGCGTGCAATCATGCTGTCAAAAAAATCCCGCCCGGTTTTTACAACGGGCGGGATTTTACATTTAACAGGAAGGATTCCCATCAATCTGACAATCTACGGTGCTTAACTTCTGCATCAGAATGGATTCGAGCAGTGCCATACTATTGGTCATGTCGGTTACACTCTTGTTGAGGCAAAGAAGCTGGCTTGGTGTTACACCAGGCATCGCCACCATGCGTTGAATCTTGGCACCTTCGGCATTGGCAATGGCTCCTAAAGCCGCTTCTTCAAGTGCTACGGAGTTGATGAGATCACTGATCTGCTGACGATAGTTATTGGTGAAAACGGTGGTTGTGGTGCTGTTACTCTTGCTGTCTGCGGTTACTCCATTGACTACACCCGGGTTTACCGTGTAAGCGTAGGCTACATCTGCTACATTCACGATCGGATTCGGAAGTGGAATGGCGGTTACTTTCACTTGGAAGGTGATGGTAACGGTCTGACCTGCAGCCATGGCATTGTTCAGCGTGATTGCAGTAGCCGGACTGCCGGTATAAGGCACGCTGACTGCCAGAGAACCCGGAACCAGTACGGTGCCGGCCGGAATTGGATCCGTAATCACGACGTTGTCTGCCGAAACGTTGCCGGTGTTGGTGATGGCTAAGTTGTAAGTGATCACATCGCCGATATAAGCGATGGTTTTGTCGGTAGTTTTTACGATGTTTAAGTGAGCGGTAGATACCGGAGTGTTCACCGTATTGCTGCTGCCGTTGGCAGTGACACCATTGGGATGTGCCGGGTCAACGGTGTAGGCGTAGTTTACGGCTGCCGTGTTGGGAACCGGGTTCACTGCCGGTGCACTGCTTGATAACTTCACTTTGAAGGTGATGGTTACCGTTGCGCCTGCCGGAATTGGGGCGGTCAGCGTGATTGCCGAAGTCGGATCCCCGGTGAATGGTACAGAAGCGGTCGTGGAACCGGGTACATAGGTGGTGCCGGCCGGAATGACATCGGTGACTACGACATTGTTAGCGGGGGTATTGCCGGTATTGTGCAGGGTCAGAGTGTAAGTTAAAGTGTCTCCAAACTGCGCAAAAGCCGGTGTGGAGGATTTGATGAAATTACCCGGTGAAATGAGATCTGCATAGTTGATCTGTGTGGAAACCGGATTGGTGCTTCCGGAAGTGCCGCCCGGAACCGCTGCAGAAGCGATATTCACGATCGGGTTGTTGGTGGGTGCGGAGTCGGAAACCTGTACCTGCCAAGAAGCGGTTACGGTGCTGTTTGCCGGCATGGTGAGGGTGAGTCCGGTTGCCGGAGTCGTGCCGGTATAGGGAACGCTCACGATCAGGTTGCCAATATAGGTGGTGCCGGCCGGAGTCGGATCCGTGAATACTACACCGGGCAATGGGAAGTTGTTGGGGTTGATTCCTGTGACGGTGTACGTCAGAATGTCACCCGGTTTTGCGAATGTTTTGTCTACGCTCTTTTTAAAAATCTCGGGAGCTGCATTTAAAATAGTGTATTGCACAATATCACCCAGAGCCGGAGTGAAGTTGATCGGAAGGCTTCCGGTCGGAGGAATGGTACCACCCGGAGAGAGGTTGACTGCAGAAATCGTCTGGGTGTAGCCGGAAAGCGGGGTTACACTGCCGGGTGCCATCTGCTCGCTGATGGTGTAGGTGTTGCCTGCGAAACCGTATACGACGGCACAGGGGGACTGCATACCATCTGCAGAACCGGTGGTGGTGATCTGATCGTTTGGATTTCCTGCAATATTTAAGACAAACTGATCTGCAGATTGAATACGGTCGCCGATATTTTTGCAGACCTGCACTTTGGTAACGGCAAAGCCGAGGGCGAAGCCCTCCAGTCCACCTGCAGTAATCAGGGACAGTGTCAGATTTTTTGGCGCCTGTGTGCTGAGCACATAATCGCCGGCAAATAGCTGCGAGTTGCCCGCAATGGTGGCAGTTTGCGTACCAAGACCCGTAAGAGTGGGGGGATTGCTGCCAAGGAGTGTAAACTGATTCCAGACTCCGCCATCGGTGGTCCATACCCACGACTCGCCGATATTGGTTTCCTCTGCGTCCGACAGGAGCGTAGTATAATTGGTGACGGGATTCCCCAAGGGATCCTTTACCACGATATTACTGATGTTGATGATACCCGGATTGCCGGTAAAATCCCTCCTGTTTTGCAGCAAGACGTTGCCGATGGTGCCGGTGTATGCCGTATAACCAAAGTTACCTGTAATGGGTGCCGCCACAGCGTCGAATATGAGGGCGGAGTTTGCCGGAGCAGATAGGTCAAACGTGACGGTGGAGCCGTCATTGAGTGTTCCGGTGAGCCCCGGGATGGTCTGCCCGGGACTCAGTGTTAAGTTGCCAAAATTGAACCAGCCAATTCCGCCCGCGCTGGGGCCGGAGCCTGGGTTTGCATACGAAAATGACATAGAAGATACTCCTTTATAATAGAATTGAAATTACAATCAGCATTTGGTATTGCCATCGATCTGGCAGTCTACGGTATTTAACTTCTGCATCAGAATGGATTCGAGCAGTGCCATACTATTGGTCATGTCGGTTACACTCTTGTTGAGGCAAAGAAGCTGGCTTGGTGTTACACCAGGCATCGCCACCATGCGTTGAATCTTGGCACCTTCGGCATTGGCAATGGCTCCTAAAGCCGCTTCTTCAAGTGCTACGGAGTTGATGAGATCACTGATCTGCTGACGATAGTTATTGGTGAAAACGGTGGTTGTGGTGCTGTTACTCTTGCTGTCTGCGGTTACTCCATTGACTACACCCGGGTTTACCGTGTAAGCGTAGGCTACATCTGCTACATTCACGATCGGATTCGGAAGTGGAATGGCGGTTACTTTCACTTGGAAGGTGATGGTAACGGTCTGACCTGCAGCCATGGCATTGTTCAGCGTGATTGCAGTAGCCGGACTGCCGGTATAAGGCACGCTGACTGCCAGAGAACCCGGAACCAGTACGGTGCCGGCCGGAATTGGATCCGTAATCACGACGTTGTCTGCCGAAACGTTGCCGGTGTTGGTGATGGCTAAGTTGTAAGTGATCACATCGCCGATATAAGCGATGGTTTTGTCGGTAGTTTTTACGATGTTTAAGTGAGCGGTAGATACCGGAGTGTTCACCGTATTGCTGCTGCCGTTGGCAGTGACACCATTGGGATGTGCCGGGTCAACGGTGTAGGCGTAGTTTACGG
>JAVXIV010000142.1:0-5678 GCA_036785645.1 Hungatella sp. | reverse complement strand
ATAAAGCAAGCGGTGGAACGCAGGCTCGGAAATTTAGAAAATCAAATTGATGTGGAGCTTTCACACACCTGCAACCACGGAGAAATGGTTGGATGAAATCGAGGAACGGCTCACCTGCCGCAAGTGGTATTGTGGGCATTATCACACCTCAAAAAAGATTGACAAGCTACAGTTTCTGTTTGAAGATGTCCCAAACTTCACGATATAGCTACTACTCAAAATAAATAATATTATCTGCCGTCTGTGCGAAAAGCACAGGCGGTTTTTTACGTTGAAAGAGGATTTTCAAATGCCAAAATTATCAAAGAAAGCAAAGGTAGAGTGGTCGGATTTTAGCTTGCCCCAGCTATCGGGAGCGTGTTCAAACGGGTGCCACAGATGCCCCACAAGTTCCAAACGGTGAGCAGATGGGGTAACATCCTACCTGCCTTTTGAACGTCCCTTACATGGGCGAACAGAGGCGAAACAAGCACCCACGCAGGGAGCTTTTCGGCTTGGTGTATGTTGCTCTCGTCCATCGTCCAACCTTCTTACGCGTGGCGGTGAGGGCTGACGATTACCACCTGTTTTTATCACAGGGAAAGGAGTTTGATTTTATGCCCTATGCAATCCTGCGATTTGAACAGGCACAGCGAGAAAATCCAAAATGCAAAGTCCGCAAGGACAGCGTAAAATTTATTGACACTATTGTCACCGCCAGCCCCGAATTCTTGGCAGAGCTTTCGCCCGAAAGCACACGGCAGTATTTTGAACACGCGCTGGATTTTTTGAAGGAGGATTTTATCGCTCGTTTTGAGCAGCAACAATCCCAAACCCAAGAGCAGACACAAACCGATGTCAACGGATGTTCCGAAAAAGGCTCAGCCGGAGTGCCTACTTTTGCGATTCCCTCGGGGACGGCACTGGTTTTTGGAAGCTCAATTTCTTCGGCGGGGTACTTGTGCTATGCGGAATTTCGTTGTTAGGTTATCCTTTATCTGCTGTGGCAAAATTAGAAATAAAGCACTCAGGAATTTACGCTACTAATAAAATGGCACAGGCAATGCTCATCAAGAATGTGATTTAGATTTCACCTTCGGATTTCTCCTGTTCCATAACCGCCATGCAAGCCAGAAGCCGCTTTCAAAACCATCAGGACAGATTAAAACATCAACCATACGACAGACCCAGAAGAATGGAGATATCTGCATTCTTGAGCGTCGGATTATCTATGATCCAGAAAAAAATACAGCAGGGTGATCAGTACCAAGCTGATTTCTAAAATTCCAAAAGGCACTAAAATTCCGGTGTCAACACGTCCAAAGCGTACAAAAGATATGGATTTGGCGGATAAATTCAAAATTGTATCGGCTCAAAGGAATCATACTGGAATGATGGATATCATCAGCTATATCGGTGCCGTTTCCGGTATTGATGATCCCATATATGCTTCTACTGATCATGGATGAGCAACACACCTTTGTATCTTCAGCTACAGTGGTTCGACACGATTGAAAGCGTCAATGTAGCAACCAAGCTAAAGAACAAACGCTGGATTACGGAAATCACATCTCGGGATGGCCTGTACCTTGACAAACCGGGGGTATCCATCAGCTAATATTTTGAGTATATATTTCACAACTTTTAGGTTATAAACACTGAAAACTTTGGCAGCAGGACATAAAAACACCTTCTATTTTATTCAGTTGTTCATGTATCGAACTGAGTAGAGTAGGAGGCGCTTTTTGTATCGTTGATTTAATCGGAGACACCCGGACCGACCGCCGGTGGCGGTGGTGGTGGTGCCTGACTGACCGAAGGTACATATCCGGGTCCCAGAATCTGCGGTGCTTCCGTACTGGCTTCCGGTGGCTGTGTTTCTCCGTCGCCGGGGACGGGCTCAATGATCGTGGAAGCCTGAGAATGCAGGTTACAATATCCCGGCATGCCGAATACGGAATCATCGGTTTCACCGGTCTCGCCCGGTGGGAGCGACATAAATACACGGGAAGATCTGGGGCAGTAGGAGGACGGAAGATGTCCGGATACTGCACAAACGGTAGCGCGTACATGGTTATTGCAAACCTCGGTAGGGACGGTTCCTTTGGCAAAATATTCAGTATAGACGGCATTGCCTCGCGGGTCATTGGAGCAGACTCCGGATACTGGCAATTTGCCGGATTTACGGCAGATCTCGGCGGTTTCGATACTGGATGGTATCGCAAAACCGGGATCTGTTTTACCTTCGTGGAGCCGGGTCATGATCTTTCGCCAGATATCCTTGTGGAAAGAAGTTCCTCCGTTATCGATCCCTGCGGCACTATCGGAGAGGCGCTGGTTGTCATCACAGCCGGCCCATACACCGGCAGTGTAATAGGGGGTAAATCCGACAAACCAGGCATCGTTGTTGCTAGAGGTAGTACCGCTCTTGCCGGCATTGGACATATTGGGGATATTCGCTCTGGTACTGGTGGAACTGATGGCAGCGCCGGAACGGGCAAATTTACGGTTACTTTCCATGGATTCTGCCATGGCATCTGTTAAAAGGAATGCGGTAGAATCCTTTAAAACGCGGTGAGTATCCGGTTCATTGCTCAGCAGTATTTTACCGTTGTGATCCAATATCTTGGTAAAAAAGATCGGTTGATTGTAAACTCCACCATTGGCAATGGAGGCATAAGCGGCGGTCAGCTCTAAATTGGTGACACCCACGGTGATTCCGCCCAGTGCGGTAGAAGGATTTAAGTCGTTGGCCGTCAAGGTGGTGATGCCAAAATTCTTGGCATACTCAACACCGAGCTGCGGGGTCACCGTCTCCATCATACAGCGCAGTGCGATGATATTCATAGAGTAAATAATACCATCCCGAATACTGGAATAACCCTGATAGCCTTGTTTATACCAGTTTTTGAAGGTCTTGGTGCCGATGGTAAATGGGGCATCATAATAGACACTTCCCAGTGTCGCTCCGCAGGCATCAATTGCCGGTGCAAAGGAGGTGATCACCTTGAAGGTAGAACCTGGCTGGCGTTTGGTATTGGTAGCACGGTTTAGGGTGAGGCTGGCTTTCTTTTCACCGCGCCCGCCACTGATGGCTTTTACCTGTCCGCTTGCTTGATCCATGATGACAAAAGAAACTTGTGGTTGCAGCGACGTTACGAGGCTCTCTCCGATGACCCGATCGGTATCCTTGAGAAGATAGGCTTTGTATGCATCTACATCGGTCTGTGCCGCTTCCTCGCTCTTGTAGAGGGCATCGTAACCGCTGTCGCCTAAAACTTGTTTGCGCCAGGCCTTGATATGTTCTTGAGAATAATGCTCTGTTTTGCCGTCTTCATGAATGACCGAGAGACGATATTCAATCGAATAGCGGATAACGGTATAGTTCTCCGGATTGTTGACCTCTTCATCGACAATTGCCTGAATGGCAGGATCCTGTGTAGTGGTAATCTGCAGTCCGCCACTGTAGAGTAGGTTATGTGCCTGCGTCTCGGTATAGCCAAGCTTGTTCATCAGGGTGTCCTTGACTTGCTCGGTCAATTCATCGGTAAAATAGCTGTATGGACTGGAGGTCTCTTTTGTGATGGAATCCACATTTTGAATTCTGGAGTAAACATCATCATTTAGAGCCTCTTCTTGTTCCTCTTTGGTAATGTAACCTTGTTCAAACATGTATTGCAGAATCACTTTGCGCTTTGCCTCGTTCTCCTTTTTTCCGGAGATCGGGTTTAGTCGTGAAGGATTTTGTGTGATTCCGGCAATGACGGCACATTCCGATAAAGTTAATTCAGAAACTTCTTTATTAAAATAACGCCGTGCCGCAACCTTGACTCCCAGAGTGTTATTGCCCAGATTGATGGTATTTAAGTAATTGGTGAGGATCAATTTTCGATCCATCGTCTTGGTTAATTTGACGGCCAGATACTGCTCTTGAAGCTTACGTTCTAATTTTTCTCCGAAGCTGGTTTCCCGACCGCCATTGAATACATTGTTTTTGATCAACTGTTGCGTCAGAGTGCTTCCGCCTCCGGCAGACGAGTCTCCGGTCAGTACTCCCTTGGCGGCTCGCATAATGGAGCGCAGATCAATGCCGTTATGTTTCCAAAAACGAGAATCTTCAATAGCCACAAAGGCATCAATCAGATTCTCCGGCAGTTCTTCATAGGTTGCGGGATCACGGTTAGAACCTGCGGTTACCAACGTGTCGGTCAGATTGCCGGCACTGTCATACACGGTAGTAGCAAATCCTTGGGGTACAATGCTTTCTATATTGATATCCGGCGCGCTATCCAAAATACCTTTGATCATGCCAACGCCAACACTGACACCGATGATACAAAAGGCAAATGCGAAAAGAAAAAATGTTTTCACCAGTCCCAATAGGAACTTGTTGGTATATTTTTTTGTAGTGGTTGTAGCAGCCTTAATCTTTTTTTCTGTTTCGTGCTTTCCATAATTCATAGGAATCCTCCTTTACCGATACATTATAGCAAAATATTTTATACAATTCAACAAGAATGGATTTGCTGTACTTGCAATCCCTACCTATTTATATTATTATGTTCATGAAGAGTAGGTTTTATGAGGAGTATTGATTGATGACAGCACAATATAAAATTCTGTTAGAGGGGGGCGAAGGGGAGCTGACCGAGAAAAAATCTCGTTTTCTTGCGGTGAGCAGACCCATTCATTCCGAGGAAGAGGCTTCCAAGTTTATCGAAGAAATCCGAAAAAAATATCGGGATGCGTCGCATCACTGTTTTGCATATGTGCTGGGAGATGCGTGCCGGGTACAGCGCTGCAGTGATGACGGTGAGCCGAGTCAGACCGCCGGACTTCCCATTCTGGATGTACTTTTGGGGCGAGAACTGCACGACCTCTGCGTGGTGGTGACCCGCTATTTTGGTGGAACGCTTTTGGGAACAGGAGGTCTGATCCGCGCCTATTCCGGTGCTGCAGCTGCAGCCTTGGATCACAGCCGGATTTTAGAAAAATGTCATGGTACAAAAGTGGAGATTCATACCGATTATAACAGTGTCGGAAAGCTTCAATATCGTTTGGAACAACAAAAAGTCAGGACCCTGGAGACGAGCTACACCGATCAGGTCGTGATGACGGTACTGGTTCCGGATGATCAGATGCAGCAGCTGCGTGATGACATCATCGAAGAAACGGCAGGAAGAGCGCAATTCATCGAGCTTGAGGATGTGTTTTACGGAATTTCCGAACAAGAACTCCTGCTATTCTAACACCGTTCGCTATATTTTTTTCTTGCAATCTTGTATATATGATGTTATACTTATTTATTGTGATGAATAAACGTAGGCTAAGGGCAGATATGAAATCGTCCTTAGTTTTTTATTGAGAGAAAAGGAAGAGAATACTTGTTATGAAGATGAAAAGAGAAGATATCAGAAATGTTGCTATTATTGCCCACGTTGACCACGGCAAAACGACTTTAGTAGATGAATTATTAAAGCAGAGCGGTGTATTCCGTGTGAACCAAGAAGTAGCAGAACGTGTTATGGATTCCAATGATATCGAAAGAGAACGCGGTATTACCATTCTATCCAAGAACACAGCAGTTTTTTATAAAGATACAAAAATCAATATCATTGATACACCCGGACATGCTGACTTCGGCGGCGAAGTAGAGAGTGTCTTGAAGATGGTCAACGGAGTTATTTTAGTCGTAGATG
>JAVXIV010000141.1:0-5701 GCA_036785645.1 Hungatella sp. | reverse complement strand
AAAAACTGGGAGTATCGTTTTTTTGTGGATATTGAGGGCAACTTAAGCGATTCCTCGATACAAAATGCATTGAAAAGTATCTCGGAGGAAGCTGCCAATCTACAGATTTTGGGCAACTATTAGGGAAGACAGAAAAGAGAAAAAATGAATACAAAACAAATGATTATTTACCGCCATTTTAAAGATCAAACATTGTTTGATCAGATGGCACAGCTGCTGGAAGGAGAGGTAGCGGTAGGACGGGAACCGGCAGCAGATTCCTATGCCTGTGCGAATCAATTGATTGAATTGGCTGCCTCTTATGGTTTTGAAGGAAATTTATGGCATTGTTTTCTGGCCCTGTGTCTGGCTAATCACGAGAATGCTTACAGCACCTCTTGCGAGATTCGCGGAGCGGTAGATGGAACCTTGAGTCATCTGGCCTTGCAGGACTTTGAGATTTTCAAAACGTTATTTGACTATGATATTACCGTGCTCAATCACCGCGGTGCAGAAACCACCATTTGGAGTGATTTGTCGGATTATCATGCAGTAGATGGGGTCAGCAGAGTCTTTAATAAACGAATTCGCGATCGGATCATCGAACTTGCTATTGCTTTGGGAAGATCCGAGGATGCCGAAGAATTTGGACAGGCAGTGACGGAGTTTTACCGAGAATTTGGAGTCGGTAAGTTTGGTCTCAACAAAGCATTTCGCATTGAGGAAGATGGAAATGAAGTTTTCATTGCTCCAATTGTCAATGTGGAACATGTCTACCTAAAGGATATCATCGGATATGAGCTTCAGAAAGAAAAATTGATAGCCAATACGGAGGCTTTTGTAGCGGGAAGAGAAGCCAACAATGTGCTCTTGTTCGGAGATGCCGGAACGGGAAAATCTTCCAGTATCAAAGCCATTCTCAACGAATACTACAACCGAGGACTGCGTATCATTGAAGTTTATAAGCATCAGTTTCATTCTCTTTCTGCGGTATTGGAGCAGATTCAGGATCGTAACTACAAATTTATCATTTACATGGATGATCTTTCTTTTGAAGAGAGCGAATTAGAATATAAATATTTAAAGGCAATCATCGAAGGCGGACTGGGCAAGCGTCCCAAGAATGTGCTCATCTATGCCACTTCCAACCGCCGCCATCTGATCCGTGAAAAATTCAGTGACAAGCGGGAATTGGATGATGATCTGCATGAAAATGATACGGTTCAGGAGAAGCTTTCTCTGGTAGCCAGATTTGGTGTTACGATCTATTTTGGTGCACCGGACAAAAAGCAATTTCAAAAGATTGTAACGCTTTTGGCCAAGAAATATAAGGTGGTATTGCCGGAAGAAGAGCTTTTGTTGGAAGCGAACCGTTGGGAACTGAGCCATGGGGGACTCTCAGGCAGAACGGCTGCCCAGTTTATCACCCATTTACTGGGAAAGACCCAATCTTAAGTAGAATAGGCGGAGGAGGAAAGTACATGGCTACACACCTTTTTGCAGCGATAGACGTAGGTTCTTTTGAACTGGAGCTGGGAATCTATGAGATGTCAACGAAATATGGCATGAGGCAGGTGGATCATCTGCGCCATATGATTGCCTTGGGCAAAGACACCTATAATAGTGGTAAGATTAGTTATGAATTGGTGGATGAATTGTGCCGGATTTTGGGACAATTTTCTTCTGTGATGGAGAGCTATAAAGTGGAAGCCTACCATGCTTATGCGACTAGCGCCATGCGGGAGGCAAAGAATAATCAGATCATTTTGGATCAGATTTTGGTTCGTACGGGGATCTTGGTGAAGGTCATCAGTAATTCAGAACAGCGATTTTTAAGTTATAAGGCGATTGCCACCAGTGAGGCAGAATTTAGCAAGATTATTCAAAAAGGCACGGCGATTGTGGATGTGGGATTTGGAAGTATGCAGCTTTCCCTGTTTGATAAAGATTCTCTCATCTCTACTCAGAACTTGCGGCTTGGGGTTTTGAGAATCCGAGAGCTGCTTTCGCGGATTCAGACTGAGACAAAGACGCATTATTCACAGATTGAAGAGATGGTGGATAATGAGCTCGCTACCTACAAAAAACTTTACCTAAAAGATCGCGAGATCCAAAATCTGATCGGAATCGGAGAAAGTATCTTGTATTTGTTTCGCAGAGCGGATGCCACAAAACCGACGGATCGCGTCAATGCCGCCGATTTCAAGAAGTTCTGTGAGCGCCTGATTACACTCTCTCTGGATCAAATTGAGGATGAATTTGGAGTAAATGAAGAATATGCGTCGCTGCTGATTCCCAGTGCGATCATCTATAAGCAGGCATTGGAGCTGACCGGCGCGGAGATGCTTTGGATTCCGGGTATCCGTCTGTGTGACGGCATTGCGGCAGAATATGCAGAACAGATCAAGCAGATTCGTTTTACCCACAGCTTTGACGATGATATCTTGGCAGCATCCAGAAATATGTCCAAGCGTTATCGCTGCCATACCAATCATATTCAGAATATTGAGGGATATGTGCTGATGATTTTTGACAGTATGAGACGCTATCACGGACTGGGAAGCAGAGAGCGTCTGCTTTTGCAAATTGCAACTATTTTGCACGACTGCGGTAAATTCATCAGTATGAAGACCCCAAGTCTCTCGGCTTACAACCTCATTCTGTCCACGGAAATCATCGGATTGTCTCATATGGAACGGGAGATCATCGCCAATGTTGTTCGCTATAATTTGGAGGAGTTTGATTATAATCAGGTGCACTTGGATGGTCATGAATCGGCGGATGCTACGATCTTGATAGCAAAATTGACGGCGATGCTCTCTTTGGCCAATGCGATGGATCGCAGCCATCTGCAGAAGATGGAGGGCTGTAAATTCAATATCAAGGGTGGCCTGTTGCAGCTTACGACAGAGTATGAGGGAGATCTTAGCTTGGAAAATATAGCCATTCTTCAAAGTGCAGACTTCTTTGAAGAAATTTTTGGTGTGAGACCGGCATTGAAACAAAAAAGGAGGGTGTAGGCCATGGCAGATTTGGATCCGCGCTATACAAAGCCGGAAAATTATGTAAATCGAGAACTAAGCTGGCTGGAATTTAATTATCGAGTGCTCAGTGAAGCCAGGGACAAGTCTCTGCCGCTTTTTGAACGTTTAAAATTTCTGAGCATTACGGCTTCCAATTTGGATGAATTTTTTATGGTACGTGTGGCTTCTCTAAAAGACATGGTGCATGCCAAATATACAAAAGCAGATCTGGCAGGAAAGAAACCGGAAGAGCAGTTGGTGAAGATCGGGGAGAGAACCCATGAACTGGTCAATCTTCAATATTCTACTTACAATCGTTCGCTGCTTCCGACGTTGAAACAAAACGGACTTTGGATTATCTGCAGTCACGAGGAATTGACTGCGGAAGAAGGGGTTTATGTAGACCGCTATTTTGAAGACAATATCTATCCGGTACTGACGCCGATGGCGGTGGATTCTTCCCGCCCATTTCCATTGATCTATAATAAATCTTTAAATATTGCAGCATTGCTGAAGAAAAAAGACGGCAATGAAGAACTGGATTTTGCGACCGTTCAAGTCCCCAGTGTGCTCCCCAGAATCGTCGAGCTTCCGATGCGGGAGGGGAATCGCGTGGTGATTCTGCTGGAAGAAATCATCGAACGCAATATTCAGTCACTGTTCCTAAACTACGACATTGTGACGGCACATCCATTTCGCATCATGCGCAATGCCGATTTGAGCATTGATGAGGAAGAAGCAGAAGATCTGTTGAAAGAGATTCAGAAGCAGTTAAAGAAACGGCAGTGGGGGGAGACCATCCGTCTGGAGATTGAGGAAAATGCCGACAAGCGATTGCTCAAACGTTTAAAAAAAGAATTGGAGTTGAATAGCGATGATATCTATGAGATCAATGGACCCTTGGATCTGACTTTCTTGATGAAGATGTATGGACTCAGTGGTTTTGAGGAACTCAAAGCACCTCGCTATATGCCACAGCCCAATCCCGCCTTTATGAATGACGATGATATCTTTGCCAATATTCGAAAAGGTGATATCTTGCTGCATCACCCCTATGAATCGTTTCGCCCGGTCGTGGAATTTATCCAACGGGCAGCGAAGGATCCGGAAGTATTGGCGATCAAACAAACCCTGTACCGCGTGAGCGGCAATTCTCCGATCATTGCGGCGCTGGCAGAAGCCGCCGACAATGGCAAACAGGTATCGGTGCTGGTGGAATTAAAGGCGCGTTTTGATGAAGAGAATAATATCAACTGGGCAAAGATGCTGGAGAAATCCGGATGTCATGTCATCTACGGTTTGGTAGGCCTTAAGACTCATAGCAAGATTACGCTGATTGTGCGTCGGGAAGAGGATGCCATCCGTCGCTATGTCCACTTGGGAACCGGAAATTACAATGATTCTACGGCGAAGCTCTACACCGACTGTGGTCTTTTTACCTGCCATCCGCAGATTGGAGAAGATGCCACAGCGGTGTTTAATATGCTATCGGGTTATTCCGAACCGCTTCACTGGAATCAATTGGTAGCTGCACCGATCTGGATGCGAAGGCGCTTTATGCGGATGATTCGCCGCGAGGCGGATCATGCCAGAGCGGGACGCAAAGCCAGAATTATAGCCAAGATCAACTCTCTGTGTGATCGAGATATCATCGGTGCACTTTATGAGGCATCCTGTGCCGGAGTGAAGATCGACCTGATCGTGCGGGGAATCTGTTCGCTGCGCGCCGGAGTTCCGGGGCTTAGTGAGAATATCAGTGTCCGTTCGATTGTAGGCAATTTCTTGGAACACAGCCGTATTTTTTACTTTGAAAATGATGCGGCACCTGAGATCTATATGGGCAGTGCCGACTGGATGCCAAGGAATTTGGATCGCCGTGTCGAGATCATGTTTCCGGTTCAGGACCCGGCACTCAAGCAGCGTGTGATTCATATTCTGCAGGTGCAGCTGGAGGATAATGTCAAGGCTCATATTCTACAGCCCGACGGAACCTATGAAAAGATCGATAAGCGAGGCAAAGTATTGGTGAATGCACAGGAAGTATTCTGTGAAGAAGCCATTTTGGCTGTGCAGGAAGAACTGAATAAACAGGATCCGGTGAGCAAGCGCATCTTTGTACCAATCGAAAGTCACAGCTAAAGTACTGGGAAAACCTAGGCTTTTTGTAAGAAAATAGTAAAGCAAACACACCTCTTTTGTGGTAAGATGGAAGCAGAATGAATCAGGATTGATGATGAAAGCTTGCATATCGTACAAGGGAGGTATTTTTTATGTCACAGATTAACATACTGGTGGTAGATGACGAGAAAGAAATCGCAGAATTGGTAGAAATCTATCTGGTCAGTGATGGATATAAAGTATTTAAAGCAAATAATGCGCAGGAAGGTCTGGATATTATAGAAAAAGAAGCCATTCATCTGGTACTGCTGGATATTATGATGCCGGGTATGGATGGGCTTGAGATGTGTAAACGGATTCGGGAGACCAACAATATTCCGATCATTATGCTGAGTGCCAGATCTACCGATTTAGACAAGATTCTGGGACTGGGGACGGGAGCCGATGATTATGTGGTCAAGCCATTTAACCCATTGGAACTGACCGCCAGAGTCAAGTCACAGCTGCGAAGATATACACAGCTCAATCCCAACAGCGCTTCGCATGAGAATGACAAGAACGAGATTGCAATTAAGGGTTTG
>JAVXIV010000140.1:0-5709 GCA_036785645.1 Hungatella sp. | reverse complement strand
GTTTTTCCGATTCCCGGCACAACGCGGGCACGGCGCAGTGCCTCGTAAAGACTCATATCCTCTTCCCGCGCAAAGGTCATGATCTTGCCCAGTGAAGTCTGACCAATGCCCCTCTTTGGAACATTCACCACACGCGCTGCAGATAAATCATCCAAGCCATTGTCAACTGTTTTTAAATAAGCCAGAATATCTTTAATTTCTTTTCGCTGATAAAAGTTCACACCGCCAACCATGCGATAAGGCACATTGTAGGCAATGCATTTTTCTTCCAAAAGACGAGATTGGGCATTGGTGCGATAGAGAATCGCGCAATCCTCGTAGGGATAGCTGTGATCCCTGATATCTTTTATGATAAAATCCGCCTCTTCATAAGCCTGATCAAATTGTTGAAAACGCACCAAGCCTCCCTCTGCATTGCCTGTCCACAGAGTTTTTTCTTTCCGTCCCCGATTGTTGCAAATGACAGCATTGGCAGAATTTAAAATGTTCTGCGTAGAACGGTAGTTTTGTTCCAGCTTGATCACCTTTGCTCCCGGAAAAGTCTTCTCAAAGCCCAAGATGTTCTCGATATTGGCACCACGGAATTTATAGATGGATTGATCGTCATCTCCTACCACACAGAGATTCCCATATTTGCCGGCCAGCTGGCTAATCAGTTTGAATTGAACGGTATTGGTATCCTGATATTCATCTACCATAATATAGCGAAAACGCTCTTGATAATAGTCCAATACCTCGGGACAATTCTGAAATAATTCTACCGTTTTCACGATCAGATCATCAAAATCCAAGGCATTGTTCTTCTTGAGCTGCTTCTGATATTCTGCATAGATCTGGGCAATTTTCTTCATGCGGTAATCTTCGCCGACATGCAGCATCATCTCTTCCGGCGTAATCAGTTCATCCTTCGCTCCGGAGATCGTTCCGATAACGGCTCGTTCTTTGTACTGTTTTGGATCCACATCCAGTCTTTTGAAAATCTGTTTCATCAACGTCTTCTGATCATCTGCATCATAAATGGTAAAATTGGTTGAATAGCCCAAATTCTCAATATGGCGACGCAAAATACGAACGCAGGAAGAATGAAAAGTGCTGACCCAGATACTCTCCGACCCAAAAGCGACTTGTCGGTTGACACGCTCTCGCATCTCTCCCGCTGCTTTATTGGTAAAGGTAATTGCCATGATATTCCATGGATTGATTCCCTTTTCCTCGATTAAATAGGCAATTCTATGAGTCAAAACTCTGGTCTTGCCGGATCCTGCCCCGGCTAGAATCAATAAAGGACCTTCCGTGCATAATACTGCTTCTTTTTGTTTTGGATTTAACATATCATACGTACTCATCTATCATTTACCGCCTTTATTCCCGGATTCCTGTGAAAAGGGGGGCTGCAAGTGACTGCAACTCCCCCATTGCTTCTTCTAATGATCGGACTCTTCGTAGGCCTTGCGCACACAACGTGCCAACTGATCTACGCAGGAAGTAGGCTTGGATCCGCAGGTGTTCCCTTTAAAAAAACCTTCAATCTGCTCTACCGTCATTCCCTCTACTACTTTACTGATTGCTTTTAAATTACCATTGCAGCCATTGGTAAAAGCTACATTGGTCACAACCTCTCCATCTAAATCAAAACTAATCTTGGACGGACATACATTCTGTGGTCTCATCTCATATCTCATGTCTGTCTCTCCCTTATCGAAATCCAATTCTCCTACAGTCTACTTGCCGCAGTATGCAACCGCTTCAATCTCAACCAAAGCTGCCTTGGGGAGTGCTACCACTTCAAATGCAGCTCTGGCCGGACATGCACCGGTAAAGAAGGTTGCATAAACTTCATTCATCGCCGCAAAATCAGCCATGGAATTCAATAAAACGGTGGTCTTCACCACATGATCCATCGTCAAGCCTTCGCTTTCCAAAATAGACTTGATATTGGTCAGAGACTGTTTGGTCTGAGTTACAATATCATCTCCCGCAAACTGACCGGTTGCCGGATCGATCGGAATCTGACCGGAAATATATACGTAATCTCCACCCTGAACTGCCTGGGAATAGGGTCCAATTGCTGCCGGTGCCTGATCTGTCGCAAATACTTTTTTCATAATTAAGATCCTCTTTTCTTTTTCCATGATTGTGTAATTCATTATACCTAATTTAGATCCAAATTTCAATTGCTATTTCCGAAGCATTTCATAAATATTGGAACATTTACCTCTTGTCATCTAGTATTGAATACTATATAATAAATGCAGAGGTGATTTTATGAAAAGCAATGACGAAAGATTACAGGAAATATTATCCCGTTTGGATACCTTGGCTTATATAAAGCCCGAGCGCATCCCCGATATTGATCTGTATATGGATCAGGTCACTACCTTTATGGATGAACATCTCCAAAATGCCAAACGCTATCCGACAGACAAAATCCTAACCAAAACTATGATCAATAACTATGCCAAGAACAATCTGCTTCCTCCTCCCATCAAGAAGAAGTACTCTAGGCAGCACATTCTTTTATTGACTTTTATCTATTATTTCAAAAACATGCTTTCTTTCAATGATATTGAGGAACTCTTCCGTCCCATTACCGACGGACATTTTGAAGCGAGCGACGAACTCTCTCTCCAAGATGTATATAAGGAGATCTTCTCCCTAGAGAAGGAGCAGATGGAACGCTTAAAAGAAGATATGCAGTCCAAATATGACCTTGCCAAGCAGACTTTTCCCACGCAGACCGGGGACGATCAAGAATATCTGCAGTTATTCGCCTTTATCTGTGAATTGGGTTTTGATGTATATTTGAAAAAACAGACGATGGAACTGCTCATCGACCAGATCCGAACTGAGACTTCCGAACAGGATCATCCGAAGAAGAAATAGCCGCCCCGGCTTTTTCTTCTTCGATGATAACAGAAGCATGATTGGATAGTTTATCACTCCTCAACACGTTTAAATACCATATCATATCCATCATTTCCATAATTCAACGAACGGTTTACACGGCTGATCGTTGCGGTAGAGGCACCGGTTTTTTCTGCAATCTCCAGATAAGTTCTGCCTTCTCTTAGCATCTTCGCCACTTCATAGCGCTGGGACAGCGATAATAATTCATTGACCGTACACACATCTTCAAAAAACGCATAGCACTCCTCTGAGTTTTTCAATGTCAGAATGGCTTGGAATAGATGATCTACCGCATCTGTTTTAATCTTTTTATTCATGTCCTAATCCCCTTTTTGATGGTCGAACCCATCCACCGATCTCTTGTCTTTCATATTTTAGCACATTAACTTTTTAAAGTCTATAGGCATAGATTAAGAAAGCATAAATTTTTCTACCACCAACGCTACCCCATCCGCATCATTGGACAGCGTCACATAGTCTGCAGCAGTTCTGACGGAAAAGACTGCATTCTCCATGGCCACACCCAGACCGGCATATTGAATCATAGACAGATCATTATAGCCATCTCCGCAGGCAATCATCTGTTCTTGGTTCAAACCCAATATATTCAATAAGCGTGCCAAGGACTGTGCTTTATCAATCCCCTTGGGAAGAATCTCCAAAAAATATGGTTCTGAGCGGTAGACGCTGAAATTTTTGCCGAGTGCTGCCTTGACCTTAGGCTCCACCAAAGCCAGATAATCTCCGTCATCCAGCAGCAAAAACTTGGGTACCGGGAAATCTACATAGTCCCGAAAATGATCGATGCGGTGTAACCGTAAATGATTAATCAATGCCTCTTTTCTCGCATAAGGGCAGCTCATATCCGGTGTGATGATCTGATCTCCCTCATACGTTAAGAGATTGACACCCTGATCAATCGCCAGATCGATGATCCGCCCATTCGCTTCTACCGGCAGCTGACTGGCAAAAAGCACCTCATCTGTCCTACAGTCCACCATCATTCCTCCATTAAAAGAGAGAATATATCCGTTATAGTCCTGCAGATGCAGCTCTTTAGCCAACGGCATCACCCCATAGGTGGGGCGCCCCGAGGCCAGAACTACCGTCTTCCCTTGCTTTTGTGCCTCCATAAGAGCCGCCTTCGTTCTGGGTGTAATCACCTTGTCACGATTGGTCAAAGTGCCATCCAAATCCAATACAATCATCTTATAATTCATGCGAGTCTCCTCACTTCCTACCTCATGAATCACACTCATGCTTGTGGATTGGAGCAAATCATGGCAAAATCTCCCTCAAAATGACAGGTTCCATAATCACCCGGAATGATAAAATGCTGTCCTTTTTGGAAGGCGGTGCCATCGATACGGCCCTCTCCTTCGATGATACTGACATTGGTAAATGGTGCCTGAAAATCTTGCGTAAATTCCCCAAAAACGCGATAATGATCCACACAGTAGAACGCACAGCGAATGTAATTGGTGCAAACCGCATGTGGATAGGAAATCACTTGAGTGCTATGAGTTTCCTCTACAAAAGGTGCCACAATCGTATCGATGCTCTGCTGCACATGCAGCTGACGGAGCTTGCCATCCGATAAGCGATCATAATCATACACCCGGTATGTAATATCACTGTTTTGCTGGGTCTCTAAGATCAGCGTTCCACCCTTGATTGCATGCACACAACCCGGGTCAATCTGGAAAAAATCTCCTTTTTTAATAGGTACCACGCGGATGAAGTCATCCCAGCGTTTCTCTGTGATCATCTCTTCCACTTCTGTTTTTGACTTTGCATGATGTCCAATCACAATCTGAGAATCTGCTTCGCAGTCCAAGATATACCAACATTCCGTCTTCCCCAAAGACCCATGCTCATGAAGCGCCGCATAGGCATCATCGGGATGAACCTGAATGCTTAAATCCGTTTTCGCATCAATGATTTTCACCAAAAGCGGAAACTGTGCTCCTTTCATTCCGCCAAAAAGTTCCCGGTGTTCCTCCCACAGGCGGCTGAGGGAATATCCCTCATACGTTCCGGATGTGATCATACAATTGCCGTTTGGGTGTGCACTGATCGCCCAACACTCTCCTGTGTGGTCACTGGGAATTGTGTAGCCAAATTCAGTATGCAGCCGTTCTCCTCCCCAGATCATTTCCACAAAAACCGGGGTAATCCATAAAATTTCCGACATCTTGATCCCTCTTCTTTCTTATCATCATGATGAACTCTATGAAAATATAACTGAAATCACGCACCTTACCGGGCATCCTCCAATACAATAATTCATATAGAATTGATTTTAGGAGGATACAATGAAAAAATTGTCAAGTAAGCTCCCATATTTTTGTCTGATCATCATGGGACTCATGGGACTCGTAGGGTGCAGCGCAAAATCCGAGTCCGGATTGACACCGGTTACTTTAAATGAGGTGGCGCATTCTATTTTTTATGCCCCGCAATATGCCGCGATCGAACTGGGCTATTTTAACGAGGAAGGCATGGATCTGACCTTGGTCAATGGTGCAGGTGCCGATAAGGTTATGACCGCCTTGGTAGCCGGCGATGCGGATATCGGTTTCATGGGATCTGAGGCCAGTATTTACACTTATGCCAATGGTGCAACAGACTATGCCGTAAACTTTGCCCAATTGACGCAGCGCGCCGGAAATTTTCTGGTAGGGCGCAGTGCGGAGACAAACTTTGACTGGTCGAATCTGGCCGGCAAAAAGGTCATCGGAGGGCGTGCCGGTGGTATGCCGCAGATGGTATTTGAGTATATTTTGAAAAAATATGGTCTGG
>JAVXIV010000139.1:0-5826 GCA_036785645.1 Hungatella sp. | reverse complement strand
GCCAAGCCGAATGAATGAATCCGGTTATCGGCTCTATACGGATGAAGATTTTGGAAGACTTCAGAAGATTCTTTCCCTAAAATATCTGGGATTTTCCCTGGAAGAGATTGTGAGTATGACGATCAATGATGAGGTGGCGAATATTGCGCATTCCCTCAAACTGCAGAAGGCGCTGATTCAAAAGAAGATCCGCCATCTGACTACGATGGAACAAACATTAGAAGATACTTCGCAGATCCTTGGAAATTCCGGGACCGTGGATTGGAATAATATTTTGAATTTGATTCATATCACCAATATGGAGCATGCCTTGGTGGATCAGTATAAGACCGCCGTAAATTTAAGCGTACGAATTGAACTGCATCGGCGATTTTCTCATAATCCGATTCCGTGGTTTGCCTGGCTGGCTTCCCGGATGGATATCGCCGGAGCAGATCGAATTTTGGAGATCGGCTGCGGAAACGGGGAATTGTGGCAGCAGATTGCGCCTGAAC
This sequence comes from Hungatella sp., assembly GCA_036785645.1. Lineage (GTDB taxonomy): Bacteria > Bacillota > Clostridia > Lachnospirales > Lachnospiraceae > Hungatella_A. The sequence goes on along the minus strand of JAVXIV010000139.1, from coordinate 5,332 downwards.
TGGTGGAGAAGAAGAAGGTATTCCTGACGGATCTATCGGCGGGTATGGTAGAGGATGCCGCAGCTTTGCTGCGAAAGAGCGGACGCGATTTCTTTTGTTATGAGACAGCAGATGCGCAGATGCTGCCTTATGCGGATCACAGCTTTGATCTGTTGATTGCCAATCACGTTCTGTTTTATGTGAAGGATATCGCGCGGGCACTTAGTGAAATTGCACGGGTGATGAGTACCGATGGCGTCTTTTACTGTAGCGCATATGGAAGGGCTCATATGAAAGAGATCACGGAGCTGGTGCAGGAATTTGACCCTCGTATTACCTTGTCGGAGGTTGCGCTCTATGACTGTTTTGGCTTGGAAAATGGGCAAACTATGCTGGAACGGCAGTTTTTATCTGTGGAACCGATCTTATATGACGACTATCTTTTGGTAGATGAAGCAGAACCTTTGCTGGATTATATTTTATCCTGTCATGGCAATCAACGCGAGATTTTAAGTCAGAGGCAGTTGGAGTTTAAGCATTTCTTACAGCAGAAGATTCAGTCTCACCATGGAATTCGCATCACAAAGATGGCGGGAGTCTTCCGCTGCAAAGGAAAAAGAAAAAACGACATTCAAAAACAATAAATTTTAAAATAATACTTGACAGTTACCTAACGTCACCCTTTATACTGTGCCTAAGAAAACAAAATGGAGGTATACTATGAAGGGCATTATTTTAGCCGGAGGTTCCGGCACCAGACTCTATCCGCTGACGCGGGTCACATCCAAGCAGTTGCTGCCAATTTATGACAAACCGATGATTTATTATCCCCTGTCTGTTTTGATGAATGCGGGAATCCGCGATATTTTAATCATATCCACCCCGGAGGATACACCGAGATTTGAGGCATTATTAGGAGATGGGCATCCATTTGGAATCAATCTGACGTATGCAGTTCAGGCTTCACCGGATGGACTGGCACAGGCCTTTATCATCGGAGCAGACTTCATCGGGGATGATCATGTAGCGATGATTCTGGGAGACAACATCTTCGCAGGTCACGGTCTCACAAAACGTCTTTTGAATGCAGTCAATAAGAAAGAAGGCGCAACCGTATTTGGCTATTATGTGGACGATCCGGAGCGCTTTGGTATTGTAGAATTCGATGAGCATGGAAAAGCAATTTCCATTGAGGAAAAACCGGAGAATCCCAAGTCCAATTATTGTGTGACCGGACTCTATTTCTATGATAATAAAGTGGTAGAATATGCCAAAAACTTAAAACCCTCCCCACGCGGAGAACTGGAGATTACCGATTTAAACAGGATCTATCTGGAAAAGGGAAAACTGGAGGTAGAACTTCTGGGTCAGGGATTTACCTGGCTGGATACCGGAACGCATGAATCCTTGGTGGATGCGACGGACTTTGTGCACACCATGGAGACCCATCAGCATCGCAAGATTGCCTGTCTGGAGGAAATCGCATACTTGAATCATTGGATCACCGCGGATCAGCTGCTAGAGGATATCGAACCACTTAAGAAGAATCAATACGGTGCTTATTTGATGGATGTGTTGGCCGGTAAATATATTGATAAATAGAAAGCAGAGGAAAATAAGATGAAGATATTGGTAACAGGCGGCGCCGGATTTATCGGCGGTAATTTTGTACAGCATATGGTCAACAAATACCCGGAGGATCAGATCGTCAATTTGGATCTTTTGACCTATGCGGGGAACTTAGAGACGTTAAAACCGGTAGAGGGAAAACCCAACTATCGCTTTGTAAAAGGTGACATTGCGGATGAACCTTTTATTATGGAACTATTTGAAAAAGAAAAATTTGATATAGTCGTGAATTTTGCGGCAGAGAGCCATGTGGATCGTTCGATTACCGATCCCGGTATCTTCGTACAGACCAACGTCATGGGTACCAGAGTCTTGTTGGATGCTGCCAAGAAGTACGGTGTGAAACGTTATCATCAGGTATCTACCGATGAAGTATACGGAGATTTGCCTCTAGACCGAACAGACCTGTTCTTCACCGAGGAGACCCCCATCCACACGTCTAGTCCCTACAGCAGTTCGAAAGCCAGTGCAGACCTCTTTGTACAAGCTTACCATCGGACGTTTGGGCTGCCGATCACCATTTCCCGCTGTTCCAATAACTATGGACCTTATCATTTCCCGGAGAAACTCATTCCCCTGATCATTAGCCGTGCGCTGGCAGATGAAGAACTTCCGGTCTATGGCAAGGGCGAGAATGTCCGCGACTGGCTGCATGTATCCGATCACTGTGAAGCGATTGATTTAATTATCCGCAAAGGCCGTGTGGGAGAAGTTTACAATGTGGGCGGTCACAACGAGAGAACCAATTTAGAAGTAGTACAGACCATCCTAAAGGCACTGGGAAAACCGGAGAGCTTGATCCATTTTGTGACAGACCGCCCCGGACATGATATGCGCTATGCCATCGATCCCACGAAGTTAGAGACCGAACTTGGCTGGAAACCGCAGTACAACTTTGATACCGGAATTAAACAGACCATTGAGTGGTATTTAAACAATAAAGACTGGTGGCAGAATATCTTATCGGGAGAATATTCCAACTACTTTGATAAAATGTATGGAGAGCGCTTATAATGAGAGTATTCGTGACGGGAGTAAAGGGACAGTTAGGGCATGATGTGGTCTGCGAACTGAGGAACAGAGGTCATGAAGCCATTGGGGTAGATATCGAAGAGATGGATATCACCGATGCGGCTGCGGTGCAGAAAATGATCACAGAAGCCGATGCCAAGGCCGTGATTCATTGCGCTGCCTATACAGCAGTGGATGCGGCGGAAGACCGGATAGAACTCTGCCGCAGGGTCAATGCCTATGGCACGGAGAATATTGCCAAGGTTTGCAAGACACTTCAGATTAAGATGATGTATATCAGCACCGATTATGTATTTAACGGACAGGGAACGAAGGCTTGGGAACCGGACGATGAGCGCGAACCGCTCAATGTCTACGGTGAGACCAAATACGAGGGTGAACTGGCGGTGGAAGAAAATCTCACAAACTATTTTATTGTGCGCATTGCTTGGGTATTCGGAGTCCATGGGAAAAACTTTATTAAGACCATGCTGAATCTGGGCAAAACCCATGACAGTTTGACGGTGGTCAGTGATCAGATTGGTTCTCCGACCTATACCTACGATTTAGCCAGATTATTGGTGGATATGATCGAAACAGACCGCTATGGACGCTATCATGCAACCAATGAAGGACTGTGCAGCTGGTATGAATTTGCCTGCGAGATCTTCAAACAGGCAGGGATGAAGGTTGCTGTAATACCGGTGGATTCCTCTGCATATCCGTCGAAGGCAAAGCGTCCGATGAACAGCCGTATGAATAAGGATAAACTGGACGCGGAAGGATTTGACCGCCTGCCGCCTTGGCAAGATGCGGTATCCAGATATTTACGGGAAATTGAATACTAGGAGGAAGAAGTGCCATGAGTAAGATTAAAGTTACCCCTTGTGAGATCGAGGGTTTAGTGATTATCGAACCATCCGTATTTGGAGATGAACGCGGATATTTTATGGAGACGTACAATCAAAATGATTTCCGGGAAGCCGGACTTAACATGGTGTTTGTACAGGATAACCAGTCGATGTCCGTGAAGGGTGTGCTGCGGGGACTGCATTTCCAAAAACAGTTTCCGCAAGGGAAGCTGGTGCGGGTTGTGCGCGGGTCCGTATTTGATGTAGCGGTGGATGTAAGAAAGGGATCCAAGACCTATGGACAATGGTTCGGCGTGGAATTGTCTGCGGAGAACAAAAAGCAGTTTTATATTCCGGAAGGATTTGCCCACGGTTTTCTGGTGCTCTCCGAGGAAGCGGAATTCTGCTATAAATGTACCGATTTCTACCATCCGGGCGACGAAGGCGGTATCGCTTGGAATGATCCGGAGATCGGAATCGATTGGCCGATGGAAGAAAACATGCAACTCATCATCAGTGAGAAGGATCAGCACTGGGCAGGACTAAAAGACACCGTATTTATTTGACTAAATTCCTATTTTAACATATACTAAGACTTAGAGAGATATGGGTATAGAAAATACAGGAGTTAGGAGAAAAACCGGTATGCACCCTGATCGAGACCCGGACATAGAAGAGAAGACACTGCGTAAGACAACCCAATACAATGTATATGATGATTTTATTGATGCTGCCGGTCGGATAGTAGAGGAACAGAGACCGGATACTTTTTATGTAATTCTTTATCTGGATATCACCGGTTTTCAATTAGTCAATGATTTCTATGGGATTGAAGAAGGGGATCGTTTTCTGGCGGCACTGGAGAGCTATCTGACGACTTTGCCTTATACCAAGCTCTGCAAACGTGTTTTCTCGGATCATTATCTGTATCTGGGAGAATTGCCTGATTCTAGGGACAACGCATGGTTTCAAGAAGAGTATGAACAGAAATTGCGTACCTTTCGAGACCGGGAACGTCAGTATCACAGTGGCTGCCGCTTGCATATGGTAGGAGGTGCCTGCCGGGTGAAGGGCGGAAAACATGGTTTACTCACTGCCATCGATGATGCCAATATTGCCAGAAAGAAAGCCAAGGAGATTCGCCGTACCGAGATTGTATGCTTTGACGAGGCTATGGAGGAACAGATCCGCAATGCGAAAAAGATAGAGATTGAGATTCAAAAGGCTCTTCAAAATGAAGAATTTACGTTTTATCTTCAACCCAAGGTGAATTTGAGGTCCGGTAAGATCGTGGGAGCGGAGGCGCTCGCCAGATGGGTGCAGGCAGATGGAACCGTGATTGCTCCCGGAGCATTTATTGATGTGATGGAGAAGAACCAGACACTTCCACAATTGGATTTTCTGATTTATCGTCAGGTATGTCAATTCCTGCGGAGATTGTTGGATGCAAATAAGCCCGCGATTCCGATTTCGGTCAATATGTCCAGACTTCATATTTTCGATTGCCATACGGCAGAGAAGATCCATGAGTTGGTTCAGACGTATAGGATTCCACCCTATCTATTGGAATTTGAATTGACGGAATCGATGTTGATGGAGGACTTTTCCGTAGCAAAACAGATTATGATTTCTTTAAGAAATTATGGATATAAGACTTCGATCGATGATTACGGTTCCGGTTACTCGGGTGTGATGGTATTCCGGGAATTGACGTTCGATGTATTAAAGCTGGACAGCTCCTTCATCAATGCGGAAGATGACAAGGCAGCACGCAACGATGCAATTATCCGCAGCGTGGTACCTCTTGCGGAAGAGATGCAGGTTGCCATTTTGTGTGAAGGGGTAGAGACCCAAAACGAATG
>JAVXIV010000138.1:4039-5896 GCA_036785645.1 Hungatella sp. | reverse complement strand
CGGATTATCCATGGGTTACTATATTTCCAAGAAAGCATGGGAAGATCCGGATAAAAAAGCAGCAGCTGTAGATTTTATCGAACATATGACTTCCGACGAGATCGTTCCGATCTTTGCACAGCATACCGCTTCTGCACTGAAAACAGCTCCGGCTGTAGATCAAAGCAAGTTTAATTCTTTGCAGCTCAAAGCCATGAAGATGATGAGCGGTGTGACTTCTCTGACACCGGCTGTACAGGATATCTTCCAAGGGGAATGCAGAACCTCTACCTTTGACGGAATGCCGCAGATCGTAACCGGCAAGGTCGCTGCAGCGGATGCAGTCAAAGAAGGTCTTGAGATCTATCATGCAAACTAAATTGAATCGGTAACCAATCAACATTTATAAAAAGCCGGAGACATATGGCCTTTCGTCTCTGGCTTTTTTACGAAAAAGGGTGGAAAAGATGGGCTCAACAATCTATAAAAACAAGAAATCATTATTGGTTTTTCTGGTTCCTGCATTTTTATTTATGATCGTATTTTTATATTATCCATTTATTCAAAATATTATGAACAGTTTTCAGCAGATTCCGGAACTGGGTGCATCCAGCAAGGGTTGGAACGAACCTTGGTACACCAATTACCTTGCGATGATACAGGATGAGTATATGTGGATTGCGCTTCGCAATACGCTGATTATGATGATCGTGACGATCGTGGGACAGGTGGGAATTGCCATCGCCTTAGCACTGCTCGTGGATAACATCAAGTTCGGAGCCAAGTTCTTCCGAACCGTTTATTTCTTCCCAATTGTCATCTCCGCTACCGCACTTGGTCTTATGTTCAACCTGATCTTTTTATACGACAAGGGCATGGTAAACCAATTACTGGAGCTAGTGGGAGTTCAGGAACTGATCGACTGGAAAGGCGAGAAGCTGGCACTTCTAACCATGATGATGCCGGTTATGTGGCAATACGTAGGATTTTATTTTGTGATTTTGATCACCGGGCTGAACAATGTACCCGGGGAACTATATGAGGCAGCTGCCATCGATGGGGCAACCAAATTACAAAAGGTTCGTTATATTTCTTTGCCGCTTCTTTACAATGTGATCTGTACCTGTGCCGTACTTGGTGTAACCGGAGCTCTGAAGGTATTTGACCTTCCGTGGACGATGTTTCCAAAGGGAATGCCGCTGGGAGAGACTTGGCTGACCGGTACTTATATGTATTATCAGACATTTAATACAAAAAATATCGATTATAGCTCTGCGATCGCGGTTCTCATCGTCATACTGGGCATTATCACTGCAAAGGTAGTCAATACCATCTTTAAAGAGAAAGATTATTAGGAGGGGGAACGATCATGAGGACAACAAAAAAGAAAACATTCATCGGAGATGCAGCCATTTATCTGCTCTTGATTTTATGGTCTTTGACCACGATTTATCCAATCTTTTGGGTGATCGCAAACTCCTTTAAAGCAAAAGGAGAGATTTTAGCCAATTCCTTTTCCCTTCCGTTGGGGAAATTGTTTACCTTGGCAAATTATCAAACCGCTTTTGAACGCTTGAATATATTCAGTGCTTATCGAAACAGTATGCTGATCTCCTGCACGGTAGCTGCAGTTGTGATCCTGCTCGCGGGCATGGCTTCCTTTGCTCTGGTTCGGTATAATTTCAGACTGAAAAAACCGCTGAATTCGCTGGTAGTAGCCGGCATGATGTTCCCGGTTTTCTCCACCATCATCCCGGTCTTTCGTATGCTCAGTTCTTGGCATATGGTGAATACAGAAAGCCTTGCACTTTCTCTGACCAGTGTCATCCTGCCGCAGATTGCGGGCAATCTCTCTTTTGCCATCGTCGTGCTGACCGG
>JAVXIV010000138.1:0-4029 GCA_036785645.1 Hungatella sp. | reverse complement strand
CATCTTTCGCGACCGTCGCCATCTTCTCATTCTTGTGGAGCTATAACGATTTGTTTACACAGATGTTTTTACTGCGTCTTCCACAGCACCGCGCGATTACACGTTTGCTGAATGAATTAACTTCCAATGAGGGAACCAACTTTGGCCTGATGGCAGCTTCGGTTGCTTTGGTCATCATTCCAATTCTGATTGTTTACATCTTCCTTCAAAAATATATCATAAAAGGAATGACTGCAGGTGCCATAAAGGGTTAATTGTGTTATACTAAAAGAAAATCCGGACAATGCAGAGGGGGAGATTGATCAGCTATGTTTAGAGCAGTCATTATTGATGATGAACCGATTATTGTGGAAGGAATTACCAAGGTCGTGCCATGGGAACGCTATCACTGCTGTGTTGTGGGAACTGCGAGCAATGGGCAGGAGGGGTTAGCGGTTATTCACCGGGAAAAACCGGATCTGATTTTTACAGATATTTCCATGCCGGGTATGGATGGGTTGACGATGATTGCCGCACTGCGTGTGGAATTTCCGGGGATGCTGATCAGTATTTTAACCGGCTACCGCGACTTTGATTTTGCCCAGAGGGCCATTCGCCTTGGTGTCAGTCGTTTCCTGTTAAAACCATCGGATATGGATGAGATTGAGGAAGCCCTCCACTTTATGACGGATATTTTAGCAAAACGCTCCGAAGAAGATCCCGTATTATTCGAAGCGGATGCAGAAGAAGCCGTGGAGAAGCCTACAGACAGCGAAGAAAACGCAGGAAGCTTCATCGTCAAGAATGCTCTGGTCTATATGGGCAATCATTTCAAAGGGCATATTACCTTGGCAGAGGTGGCAGAAAACACCTATGTCAGCCAGTGGCATTTAAGTAAATTACTCAATGGACATACCGGACAGAGTTTCTCGGAACTGTTAAGTCATATGCGGATTGAAGAAGCCAAGGTCTTACTGAAAGATCCCTCCATGCGGATCGGAGATATTTCCGAAGAGATCGGTTTTTTGGATGTGGCACATTTTTCCCGGGTTTTTAAAAAACTGGAAGGAATATCAGCCAATGAATATCGCAATAAGCGCATTTAAAAAAATATAGGGTGTCAAGAGAAAATACTTGACACCCTATATTTTTTATTGTATGATAGCACAGGTGATCAAATGGAAAAGATAGTAGAACAAGGAATTTTATATGATTTTTATGGTGAGCTTTTGACAGATCACCAGAAACACGTTTACGAAGAAGTGGTATTCAATGACCTCTCTCTTGGTGAGATTGCGAAGGAACAGGGGATCAGCCGACAAGGGGTACATGATCTGATTAAACGATGCGATAAGATTCTGACCGACTATGAAGAGAAACTACAGCTGGTTCATAAGTTTCATCAGACCAAGAAGATGGTGGAGGAGATCCGCCAATTGACAAAAGACTATCAGGAGACCTTGGATATGAGTTTGATTCACCGAATCGAACAGATTGCAAGTGACATCAGTGATTTATAGCAAAGCAGCGAGGCAGGAGGTTTTTAGATGGCTTTTGAAAGCTTATCCGATAAACTACAGAATGTATTTAAGACGTTACGCGGCAAAGGTCGTTTGACCGAGGCAGATGTAAAAGCGGCGCTAAAGGAAGTCAAGATGGCTTTACTGGAAGCCGATGTCAGTTTTAAAGTAGTAAAACAATTTATGACTGCCGTACAGGAACGAGCCATTGGGCAGGACGTACAAAACAGTCTGACACCCGGACAGATGGTGATCAAGATTGTACATGAAGAATTGATTTCTCTGATGGGCTCCACGACCACAGAGATTGCCTTAAAATCGGCCGGTGAGATTTCCGTCATTATGATGGTAGGACTGCAAGGTGCCGGTAAGACGACGACCACGGCAAAGATTGCCGGGAAGTTGAAAGCCAAGGGCAGAAATCCCTTGCTTGTTGCCTGTGATGTATATCGTCCGGCTGCGATACAGCAGCTTCAGATCAACGGAGATCGGCAGGAAGTAGCGGTATTTTCCATGGGCGATCATCAAAAACCGGTGGATATTGCCAAAGCCGCGGTAGAGCATGCTGCAAAACACGGCTACAATGTGGTGATTTTGGATACTGCGGGACGTCTTCACATCGATGAAGAGATGATGGATGAATTGGTGGAGATCAAGAAAGCTGTTACCGTAGATCAAACGTTGTTGATTGTGGATGCGATGACCGGGCAAGATGCGGTCAATGTAGCAGAGATGTTTCGAGATAAGATTGGGATTGACGGTGTCATTTTAACAAAATTAGATGGCGATACCCGAGGCGGTGCGGCACTTTCTATCCGCTCGGTGACCGGAAAACCTATTTTATATATAGGTATGGGAGAGAAACTTTCCGATTTGGAACAGTTTTACCCGGATCGCATGGCTTCCCGCATTTTGGGAATGGGAGATATTTTATCTCTGATTGAAAAGGCCGAATTCGAAGTTGACCAGGATAAAGCCAGAGAATTAGGTCAAAAACTCAAGAAAGCCGATTTTGATTTTAACGACTTTCTGGATCAGATGCGGCAGATCAAGAAAATGGGAGGCATGTCCAGTATCATGAATATGATGCCGGGGATGAACCAGATGAAAGGCACGACCGAAATCGATGATACTGCGATGGATCGTGTAGAGGCAATTATCCTCTCTATGACGGCGGCAGAACGCACAAACCCCAATCTCTTAAATCCTTCCAGGAAACAGAGAATTGCCAAGGGCGCGGGAGTCAACATCAGTGAGGTCAATCGGATTGTCAAACAGTTTGATCAGATGAAGAAGATGATGAAACAGCTGCCGGGTATGATGGGCGGCAAAAGTAAAAGTGGTTTAGGCGGCATGTTAGGGAAATTTAAGATGCCATTCTAAATAGATTGAGAACGATATAAGGAGGTGAAATTGACATGGCAGTAAAGATGAGATTAAAGAGATTGGGACAGAAGAAAGCTCCTTTCTATAGAATTGTTGTTGCAGATTCCAGATCCCCAAGAGATGGTAGATTTATCGAAGAAATCGGTTACTATGATCCGAACTTGGATCCAAGTGTAATCAAATTCAACGAAGAAGCAGCCAAGAAATGGTTAGCAACAGGTGCGCAGCCAACAGAGACTGTTGGAAAGCTTTTGAAGATCGCCGGCATCCAATAATGAGGTGAAGGATATGAAAGAATTAGTAGAAGTTATGGCAAAGGCCCTGGTGGAACATCCTGATGAAGTTGTTGTAACTGAAACTGTAAAAGAAGGGGAGATCTTGGTAGAACTAAAGGTCGCTCCTTCTGATATGGGTAAAGTGATTGGAAAGCAGGGCAGAATCGCAAAAGCCATTCGTTCCGTTGTAAAAGCAGCAGCCTCGAAAGAAGAGAAAAAAGTGATTGTAGAAATCCAATAATGGGTAAGACCGCCGGCCTTTTTGGAAGACGGTCTTGCCTATTTTTGAATGTGAGGGATCAGATGGAAGATAGATTGAGGGTGGGAGTTATTTCCTCCACACATGGGGTACGCGGAGAAGTCAAGGTATTCCCCACAACGGATGATGTAACTCGTTTTAAACAATTAAAAGAAGTCATTCTGGACACCGGAAAAGAAGACAAGATCTTGGAGATTGAACAGGTTAAATTCTTTAAAAATATGGCTATTTTGAAATTCAAGGGAATTGACAATATCAATGACGTGGAAATTTATAAAGGCAAGGATCTGCTGATTCCCAGAACTCAAGCGGTGAAACTAGAACCGGATGAGAACTTTATTACGGATTTGATTGGACTTTCGGTCATAACCGATCAGGAAGAAGCTTTTGGCACGGTGGTCGATGTGCTGCAGGCCAAAGCCAATGATGTCTATGTGGTCGCTACACCGGAAGGCAAAGAGATTTTATTTCCTGCCATCAAAGAATGTATTTTGAAGGTAGATTTAGAAACCAAAACAGTGACAGTCCATGTGATGGATGGCTTGCTGGATTTATAACAGAAAGGTAAATTTCTATGAATTACCATATTTTGACTTTGTTTCCTCAGATG
>JAVXIV010000137.1:4300-5905 GCA_036785645.1 Hungatella sp. | reverse complement strand
TTTTCACACCAGTTTTTTGCGGCATCTTCGCTCATCACTCCGGTGGCACAAAGGCTTTGAATCATATCATCTTGGATAAAATAAAAATCTTCCCTTGCATCTTCCCATTTTTGCCCATTCAACTTTTCAAATTCAGCTTTGAAAGCGTTATACTGTCCGTCATCTGACAATTTACGTTCTAAGTCTGCAAGAAATGGCAATGAGCCACAAAAGCCCCGCATTTCATTAAATACTTTCATAAAAACATCAATAATAGCATCTTTATTGGACTTTGCATCTGCCTCGCTCTTGGAATCAATATTGAAAAGCACCACATCGCTGGATAAATCTCCCGCAAGTTTGATATCGCCAATAACCATAGGATCTGCTAATTTATTCCCATCTGTAAAGAAGTCAATGGCACGTTTACCACCAATCTCTTTGTTTTCAAGCAAATACGACAAAATCTTTAAAAAGTGAGATTTACCACTTCCAAAAAATCCGGAAATCCACACCCCCATTTTGTCGGTGTTACCGCCGATACTCTTTTTATAGCTTTCAAAGAAATCGCGAAAGTGCTTTGCAAGCTCCTTCGTGACAACATATTCGTCCAGTTCCTGCAAAACATTTTCACCGTCGTCTTGACCAACTTTAATCACGCCTTTGATATCACGGTCAATGGGTTTCACAAACATATCTGCTATTTTCATAAGAAAATCCCCCTACTTATTCTACCAATTTGAATGCTCTATAATAATTATCATCTTTGATCGTACCGAAAAGCCTTAAATCCTGTCCGGAATATTTACCGGGGAAAAACATCACCACCGGCACACCATCCAATACCTGATGCAGATTGTTAAGCACATTGTGGGAACGAACCAGCGGAAAGCATTTTCCTACTCCGGTTATGAAAACCACAGCATGTTCCGTGGGTGTATTCTGCAAAATATAGTTTACAATTAGATTAGACTTCGTAGTCAGTCTCAGCATTTTTATGATTGCATCAAAGGTATAATCGGTGCCTTTGGTCTTTTCAAATTCAAAACATTTTTCAAGATAGTTTTTCTGTTTTAAAATATCCAATATAATTTCGTATAAATCAAATACAACAATTTTTAAAGAACCATCGCTGCCATTATATTTATTTTGCAGCATACTCACATAGTCTCGGACGATGAGTTCACTTTGTGCGGGATAATCAAATATATAATATCCCACTTCATTGCCAAGTCCTTTGTTCTCCAAAAATGCTTTATCTGTTATTTTCTGTTCGATTTTAGCGAGGCGTTCTTCTAGCATATTATCCATCTAATTCTTCTCCTGTTAAAGTACTAAGACAATTTGCAAATCCTGCTCTTAAAATAATGCTTCGCAGTTTATAATCTATCATTGGCACCTGAATTTTTTTATCGGATGCGCAGGTCAATAATCCTGCTTCAATCAGCAATTTTGAGTAGGTTTGCTTTAACTTCTTAATAGCACTATCAGACCATGCAGCTACCGTTTCACTTTGACGAATTTTCTCGTCAAAAAATACGTTTATTCCACCATCTGACAAGGTGGGTTCGCCAAGGATAACCGCTGATTTGAAAACAGTGTGCATAAATTCAAAAAACAGGGTAT
>JAVXIV010000137.1:0-4200 GCA_036785645.1 Hungatella sp. | reverse complement strand
CCAAGGATAACCGCTGATTTGAAAACAGTGTGCATAAATTCAAAAAACAGGGTATCCGTTTTCATGATACTGAGCAGCACAATCAATTTTGCTGTGGGTAAGTCACAAATCACAAGTATTTCCAACAGCTCTTTGGAAAGGGAAGAAAGACGTTTCCATGACACGCCGGCAATTCGTTTTGCACGGTCTGCTGCTTTTACTTGATAGATATTCTCGGTTACCGCAAGCACTCTTATTTTTTCAATTGTTTTCCCTTGCAGCATCAGCTCTGCGGTTTTTCTTGTTTCAGATAGCCAAAACAAACAGGACACCATTCCGGCACTATACTCCATACATTTCCCTCCGTTGTACCAGTTCACCTTCTTGATGATTGGACGTTGTCCCTATTCAGTCCGAGTCGTGAACCACATCCACTATATCGCCTATGTTGCAGTGGAGTACCTTGCACAGCTTAACCAAAACTTCCATGGCAACATATTCGTTGCGATTCATCTTTGAGAAAGTGCTGGGGCTAATACCGGCGGCTATACGGACTTCAGTTTTTTTCATGTCTCTCTCCAGAATAAGCATCCAAAGCTTTTTGTAACTAACGCTCATACTATTTCACCTCACAAATTTTATGCATCAAAAAATCTATTTCTTCTAGTCTATCACATTTAATACAGGGTTACAATTTTTATTGCGAGAACTTGTAAATATTTTATAGAAGTAAACAGTAAAGATTCTAATGCTGAATATATGAATACGGAATGGTACCGGAACAAAGGTTATGATTTCACCATCACCTCTTCCACTGCTTTTGATCACAAATGGATTCACGGTCGAAATATCTATGAAAGTATTGCCATGGTTGTAGATGAAATTTTTGATAATTACCTATCCAGACCTGAAGTAAAACAGCCGATTCTAACGCAGTACTGTGACGGGCGTCAGGTACAGTGCAGCCAAAAAGGCTGGATGACGCAATGGGGATCCTGTTCTCTTGGAGAGCGCGGCTACAGTCCCATAGAGATTCTAAGGCATTTTTATGGTTCCAATATGTACATCAATTCCGCGGAGCAGATCTCCGGTATTCCGTCCTCTTGGCCCGGTTTTGACTTAACGGTGGGTGCCTCCGGGTCAAAGGTTTTACAGGTTCAGCAGCAGCTTGACAAAATTGCTTCGGTGTATACCGCAATTCCGCGTATCACAGCCGATGGCTTCTTTGGTCCCGCCACCGCAGCCGCTGTGAAGAAATTTCAATCCGTCTTTGGACTTCCGCAAACAGGAGTCATCAATTTTGCCACCTGGTATAAAATCTCACATATCTATGTTGGTATTACAAGAATTGCTGAGTTAGTATAAATGAAAAAGAACGAACCCGGCTAAAAAGTTCTGCCTGGTTCGTTCTTTTTTGCAATCAACGCCGGTATTTCCAAAAGATTATGAATCCGATAATCTGCTAAGGACTGATCAAAATTAAAACGTTCATCTACAATCGCAATGACACTCATACCGGCATGGGCTGCTGCCGTGACTCCAAATGTGGAATCCTCCACTACTATGCACTCTTCTTCCCTCACACCCAATTGATCGGCTGTATAATGATAAATCTCCGGGTCAGGTTTGCTACGTTGAAACTGAGCGCCACTGACCACCACTTCAAAATAAGAATCAATTTCATTTTCACGCAGAACCCTTTGGATGATATTCATCTGCGTAGAGGAAGCCAATGCCAGTACCAATCCCCGCTGTTTTAAATCTTCTAAAATTGTCTTTGCTTCCACACGAAAGATCTTGCGATAATCCATCTCGCTGTATACGTCTCTTAGGCGAAACTCGTCCCGCAGTTCTTCCCAACTCTGCCCATTATCCACGGCTCGTTCCATGTAACCCCAAGCGTCTTCCCTAGAAGAACCAACCATCCCATAGAGCTGATCCAGCGTCACCTGTGTATTCTTGGTTCTTGCAAACTCTAAATCAAACCCAAGATACACCGGCTCACTGTCAATCAGTACTCCGTCCATATCGAAAATCACTGCTTTTATCATATAAATTCGGTATCCTCCACTTCGGTATCTCCTTCGTCTAAGCCTTCACAATAAAGGTGTTATACCCATAATCCCTTAGATTTTTCTCCATCTGAACCGCATAATCTAAATTGAGAAAAGCACCCACCCGTATTTTATGATATCCATTTTCATGAACCATAAATGCCGGAAAACCTTGGGATTTTAACTGCGCCAATTGTTGATTGGCCAAACCTTGATTTTGGTAAGCCCCTGTCTGAATTTGATAATATTCCGGAACTGCCTCTTCTTCCTGACGCATGGTAGCGATGATTCCATGCGCAATGGCTTCTGCAATGGCTTGAAAATTGCGATCAAAGAACTGATTATCGGCTTCATTATCTATAAATCCTGCTTCTACCAACACCGCAGGCATCTCTGTCCGTCTAAGAACTACCAACCCCGGACGCTCGATCACACCTAAATTGGTAAAGCCTACCTCTTGTAATGCAGCGTTGATATTCGCAGCCAAAAGAGCCGGAACACCACTGTTTTCATAGACCAGACTTTCGATTCCGGAAGCGGTATTCGGTGTAGGCATCGCGTTACGGTGAATGGATACAAAATAATCAGCTCCTGCCTGATTGGCAATTGCAGCTTTCTCAAATGGGGTATCATAGACATCGTCTACTCGGGTATAATTGACCGCTACCCCTTCCTTCTCCAAGATATTTCCAACGGCAAACGTCAGATTCAACGTATCGCGTTTTTCCTGTCTTCCATAATAGGAAGCACCCGGATCCGAGCCGCCGTGCCCGGCATCCAACACCACTTTCTTATTCACTGTCAACAGATACACTCCTCCCTCTATCTTCTCTACTACTAAGGTATGAAAAGGAGGAAAAATGTTTCCTATCTCACTGGCTTTAATTGTAACTGTTTCATACGTTCCACCGCTTTGACGGTATTATCATAGGTTCCAAATGCGGTCAGGCGAAAATAACCTTCTCCACTGGGACCAAATCCGCTGCCCGGAGTTCCGACCACATGTGCCTTCTCCAACAGATAGTCAAAGAATTCCCACGAAGTCATCCCCTTGGGAACCCGCATCCAAATATAAGGCGAATTGACCCCGCCATACACTTCATAGCCGACTGACTGCAGTCCGTCATAGATGGTTTTGGCATTCTTCATATAATAAGCCACTTGCCCTTTGAGCTGCTCTTTACCTGCTTCTGAATAGACTGCCATGGCTGCCTTTTGGATGATATACGGCGCACCGTTGAATTTCGTACCATGTCGTCTGGCCCAAAGACTGTGAAGCATCACGTCTCCACTCTTTAAATCCTTGGGAATTACCGTAAAGCCCAAACGCACACCGGTAAAGCCGGCATTCTTGGAAAAAGACCGAAATTCAATAGCACAGGTTCTGGCACCGGGAAGTTCATAAATGCTGTGTGGTACATCCGGTTCTGATACATAGGCTTCATAAGCTGCATCATAGAGAATCACAGCGCCTACCCGGTTGGCATAATCTACCCATACCTGTAGCTGTTCTCTGGTCAATGTGGTACCGGTTGGATTATTTGGTACACATAAATAGATCAGATCGGGAGTCTCCGTGGGAAGCGCAGGCACAAATTTATTTTCTGCTACGCAGGGCATATAGATCACGTTGCTCCAAGTCCCGGTAGTTTTCTCATATTCACCGGTTCGTCCTGCCATCACGTTGGAATCCACATAGACCGGATACACCGGATCACAGACTGCAATCTTGCTGTCCTTCGCAAAAATCTCCTGAATATTACCACAGTCCGATTTGGCTCCATCGGAAATAAAGAGCTCATCCGCAGCAATCTCACATCCGCGCGAACGATAATCTTCTCTTACAATCGTTTCCCGCAAGAATTCATAGCCCAGATCCGGAGCATACCCATGAAAAGTCTCGGCTCTCCCCATCTCATCCACCGCCTCATGCATAGCCTCAATAATGGCCGGTACCAGTGGCTGGGTCACATCGCCAATCCCCATACGAATGATGGTCTCATTGGGATTCTTCTCCGCATAAGCCTTGACCTTTTTTGCAATCGTAGAAAATAAATAGCTGCCCGGTAATTTTAAATAGTCTTCATTGACTTGAAACATAATAGTCTCCTTTTCATCCTCTAGTAATTGATCTCAATTTCTCCATGAAATACTTCCACAGCAGGTC
>JAVXIV010000136.1:1237-5914 GCA_036785645.1 Hungatella sp. | reverse complement strand
GCAAAGCGCGTATCAAACCCACCGATCTGTTTCCACAGTTCCACCGGAAGCAAAATCGCCGCACCTGAAATATAATCGACCTCTTTTACATAGTTATATTCCGGCTTCTCCGGATCATCCAGCCGACCATAATTCCAACCGGATCCATCGCTCCAGATAATTCCACCGGCTTCCTGCAAGCGACCATCCGGGTAGACTAGCTTAGAACCCACCATACCGATCGAAGAGTCCGAGCGGATTAGTTTCACCAAGGAAGAAAGCCAGTGCTCCGTCACCTGCGTATCATTGTTTAAAAACATCATGTAGGTACCGCGTGCTGCCCGTGCCGCATGATTACAGTTTCTCAAAAATCCTTGATTGGTCGTATTGCGGCAAATCACCAAACCTTCTGCATAATGACTCAAATGCTCGGTTGCATCTGTCGACACGTCATCGGCTATGATCACCTCATAGCTCACATCCGTCGTGTATTGAAGAATCGATACCAGACAGGCCTACGTATACGCGATCTGATTGTAGACCGGAATGATAATGGATACCTCAGGCTCATCTACCCTCTTAAACTGCAGCTTCCCGTGAATCTTATAGGCTTCTCCGATATGAAAATCACCATCCTTATGGTTCTTTCCCTCTTCTGAAGTATAATATCGAAAAGAACGAATGGGATGCTTCGCATACTCTTTCAGATACGATAATTTTTTGCGCTGTACGCTGCCCTTCGGGTAGCGTTCATTGAACTTGCGTCCCAGCATTCTGCGAAGCTTCGAGAAAATCGATTCATGAGCATTAAGGTAGCTCAGCATTTTCCCTTGCTCATCCGCTTCATGGCGTAGATTGGCAATCATCACTTCCAAATTGGTAACATGATTATTGGTCAGGCGCTGTACCTCCTGCATCTTACGAATCGTGGTATCTCGTTCTCCAAGCTGAACTTGAAGCTGAAAGAAGTGCTCCTTGGAGCGTTCTAACTCCTCCTCCAACTGCATGATTTCTTCGTCTGTTTTGGGATCGACCAAGAAATTTTCCAGATAGATCTTCTGATTCTCCCCATGGACATACTGCTGAAATGCAAGCTCCATCCTCTGATAGACCGCGGTCATCTCTTCTGTGATTTCAAATTCCGTCAGAAATTCCGCTGCCGTATGGTAATGCATCAGGCTTTGGTATTTTTGATAGAAATAGTACAAGGTACGGTATTGCACAAAATGCATCGGAACAGGAAATGCATAGACCCATTCATAATCCAAGCAGTACATCCCTGCATCTGTCAAAATCACATTTTCAAACAGGGTGTCAATATCAGAAACTGCATAAGCCTGATCCTCCAAAGCATCGATCTCGCCAAAAACCTCCGTAAATTCAGGGGTCACATAGAAATTTCCCAGCGATTCCGGCGATACTTCATAAATTTTATTCATGCCTGCGCGGATCGCATCCAGCGGAGGTTTGCCGTCCCGAATCTCTCTTCCCAGCGCTTCTGCCAGAGTCTCCCCTTCCAAATAGGGAAAACGCACCGTGCAGCGATCCTCGCTGATCTCCGGCCGACTGAATTGCAAAATGCGGTGTTGCTGACTTAATAGGGTATATGCAGACGCAAAAGACCAGATATGGGGAGCTCCCTCTACATTCAGAGCGGTTTTTTCCACATACCTGATTCCGGATTCTTCTAAAATAGTGGTCTTAATCTGAAAACGTTCTCTTCTGGTTTTATTATACTTTACAAATTTAATTTGAGCCATGGTTTCTCCATATCATGAAAAATGAATTTGCAAAATTCTCAAACTGTCCGTCCTCGCAGGCGCTGTCATAGGCTTCCCCTAAATCAAAGGAGAGGTATTTCGGATAATCATAGACCGGAATGGGATGGGTCAAATCCCCTTTTCCGGGCAGATACGACTGTGAATAGATGCTCACCGGCAATTTATAATCCGGTATCGGATAGTAATATTCATAGTCTGCACTTGGGTCATCCCCTGCGACCAATTGGGTCAAGGTCTGTTTGGAAATACGCACCTCGTCGCCCTTCGCTCCTGCCAGATAATGCATGCCATACAAATTACACACTGCCAAAAGAAGGATGCCATCCGGTTTTAAAAGTGATTTTGCTGCCGCCAATTGCGTGGCGTAATCCGGCTCTAGCGAGCCAATCATCACCACATAGTCAAACAGCCGGACTTCCCCACCTGCCGCATAATCGATCAGAGTTCCTTCCCGATAGGCAATCGAATCCAGTTCTCCATGACGCAGGCGATTCACTTTTAGATTCTCGGCCGATGGATCCAAGACCACGACCTCCTTCACTCTTCTGCCATAGAGACCGGTCAGTGCACCATAATCGGACCCCACCTGTAAAAGTCTGGCCTCCGGTGCAAAGGGATACCACTCCAGCAGATTCTCCCGCATATCGGAAAGTGCATAGAGATAATCTAACCGACTGTAACACTCCAAGATTCGTTTGGTATCATTTCCATATTGATGCAGCAATTGATTGATTTCTTTGCTTATATCGTTCATCTCTGTCATTAACCCCTATTCATCTCTTAAAAGCCTGGCTTCTACCTCAGATTCCATATCATAAACCCCCACCGTATTCTTATTGGAGATCACCGTGATATTGGCAATATCATAAAGACGATGGTAAACCACATGTTCTCCGCCTTCGAATCCGGTGCAGCTCATGGACAGCAGATATTCTCCACCCTGCAGAGTCATCTTCTGGGTAAAGGACACTTCATATTCATCCCCGGTTTTCACCGGCAGAATCTCCGTACCCTCAAACATCGTATTCGTTCCGGTTAAATCGGTTCCCTTCTTATCCTTAATGGTATAGGTAAAAATAGGAGCCGTAATTTCTGCAGCAAATCGAATTTTTTCTTTGATGGTAAAAGTTTCTCCTTTGAGCAGGAGATTCGTCACATTCCCCCGTGCATCAAAAAGTCCAAGATCATAGATCTCTGCGCGCCCATCCCCATACTCCGTACGATTTTCATTGATCGTGAGCTGATTCTTCATCAGCCCCTTCACAGACATGTTCGGTATCGGCCGTTCTGCTTCGCCTTCCCCGGAAAAATCATTCATCTGCGTCAGTTCTTCTTCTAATACATCCAACTGATTGGCGAGAATCTTCTTATATAAATCCACCATGCGTCCTGCACTTCCCTCGGCAATAAAACTGCCGCGGTTGAGCAAAACCACTTTGTCACAGTACTTGATAATGCTGCCCATATCATGAGTCACCATCAAAATCGTAGTTCCTTTTTTGCGAATTTCATCCATGCGGCGATAGCATTTTGCCTGAAAGAACACATCCCCTACCGATAATGCCTCGTCCACAATCAAAATCTCCGGCTCTACGTTGATCGCCAAAGCAAATGCCAACCGCACAAACATACCACTCGAGTAGGTTTTTACCGGTTGGTACACGAAGTCACCGATGTCGGCAAAATCCAGAATATCCTGAATCTTGGCCTCCATCTCCTTCTTGGAAAATCCCATCATTGTACCATTCATGTAGATGTTCTCAATACCGGTATAATCCATATTAAATCCCGCACCCAGCTCCAAAAGTGCGGAAATCGTCCCCACAACTTCCACCGATCCGGTAGTTGGGGAGAGTACCCCGGTGATGATCTTGAGGACCGTCGATTTGCCGGAGCCATTGGTTCCGATGATTCCCACAGTCTCACCCTTTTTTACCTGAAATGAAATCTTATCCAAGGCATAAAACTTTTTGTGATACTCCTTATGCAGGGGGTGCAGGGATTCTTTTAAGCGATCAATCGGTTTCTCGTAAAGCTTATATATTTTTGTGACATCTTTTACCGTAATTGCATTATCCAAAGACATAGGATCCTCCAAAGTTCTGATCTCTTATAATACATCTGAGAAATGTGGTCTCAGTTTCTTAAACATCTTTAAGCCCATGAGAAACAATAGGATCGTAACGATCCAGAAATACAGGGACAGCGTCGGACGTTCCCAGAACCAGTTCCCGGTCAGCATACTATCGCGATAGCCGGTTGTAATATAGTAAACCGGATTGAGCTTTAGAATGGAATCCAGCCAATCCGGCCGGCTTGGAAACATCGAAGTATCCCACATAATCGGAGTCAGCCACATCCCAAACTGCAGGCAAATATTGACGATTTGAGCCATATCCTTAAAAAAGACATTGACCGCAGAGGTAAAGTACACAATTGCCAAAGAAAAGACACCGGCCGCAAAGGTATAATAGAGAACCTGCATCCAAGTAGCGATGGGCATCCTGCCGTACAGCAAAAATACGACCGCCATAATGATGACAAAGATCCCATGTACCATGAGACAGGAGATGCATTTGATGATCGGCAGAATCTCCACCCGAAACACAACCTTTTTCACCAGATAACTATATTCCTGCAGGCAATTCGTTCCGCTGTTCATCGCTTCACTTAAGAAAAACCAAGGTACAATTCCGGGGATCAGCCAGAGCACATAGGGAAACCCCGGTACCGGCGGTGCACTTTTAAATCCCATCTGAAAGACAAAAAAATAGATTAATACCGTCACAATCGGCTGAATAAACATCCAGACAATACCAAAATAAGAACCGACAAATCGTTTTTTAAAATCCGATTTTGCCAGATCCCAAATTAATTTTCTTTTTTATTATATTAGAAATAAACATAACAACAAGCA
>JAVXIV010000136.1:0-1227 GCA_036785645.1 Hungatella sp. | reverse complement strand
TTTTCTTTTTTTGATGATTTCTTTTCCTAAGGAAATCACATAATCCATACTGTTTTTCCTTCCTTTTCATCGAAGTTCAAGCTATTTTACCACAACCAAGGACTTTTTTCCACTATAACCGCATACTGACGACGCTAAACAGCCGTAACAGGGCATAACCGTTGGCACAACACATCAGAAAGAGAATGCTTCGGTCGGCATTGCTGCTAAGCACTACGAAATTATTTTTAAGACTCATCAAAAAAAGCGGTAACAACGGCAGAAAATATCGCCCCTGCACCCCGGTGATCACTTTCGAACTGACCGGTGTCCATGCCAGCAGCATAGAGAACAGGATCGCCCCGGCACAGGCCAGACACAAGATCCAGATCCAGATCCGCTGCCTACCGGTGATGATGATATTCTCTCCCGGTTTTCGAAAAGCCAAGCCCAAGAGTCCCAAGCTAAAGAATACCACGATAAAATAGGGAACATCCAGAACCACATCCACATTACCCAAATATCCCCCGATCATGGTCAGGTGATAATATTCTGCCTGCCATACCACGGTGTTATAAAACATCCGAAAAACCAGTCCCGGATTGCTTATCAACTGCGGAAAGCTGTATCCGGCTTCCTCGGCCCAAGCGACATAACTCTCGGTTTCGGTCGCATAGGTGGTCAGTGTCTGCGCATTGACGACTGCCATGGAGATGACCAATGCCGCCAGTACTGCAAGTGCCGCCAACAGATAATTGCGAAAGCCGCCAAATTTGCGAACCGGAATCAAGAGACAAAGTCCCATGACCACCGCATAAACCATCTTACAGGGAGCCAATACCGCAATCACAGCTGCCAAGAGGAGCACATCCCATTTCTCCACACGAGGCTTGGCATAAGCCAGATCCAGACAAATTGCCATAAAATAATAGGTCAGTGCCAAAATCATCACATCATAGGACATCGATCCGGTCAAATGCAGTGTCATAGGCAGTAAGGCAACCCCAAATAGCACCTCTTTGCCAAACGGCATCCGCTTCATAGCCAGCCAGGTCACCCCCAGATAAAACAGCAAATTGGTGAGACGACCCAGAACCAACAGAGCAATGCTGCTCATACCAAAGATGCGGGCGATCGTGATGCCGATTGCCTGTGGCAGATAGGCCAGAGGGGTTGTCCGCACCGCCCACTGATTGTAGATAGTCGTTCCCTCTTCCGCTGCCTGCCAGAAGTTTCCATCCAGCATCA
>JAVXIV010000135.1:0-5939 GCA_036785645.1 Hungatella sp. | reverse complement strand
AGTGATTTTTGAAATTATTGTCGAAAAACAACGCTTTTATTCGGTCGCTACTCATTGACCTCTACCGCAAATAATGGTAAACTATAATTAGTTTAAAAATTTAAACCAAGAGAGGGGATTTTCATGAAGCATCAGGAATTACAACAACAATTTCACACCTGTATGCCCCTGTTTATTGCTCTTGGTGATGAGGTTCGTCTAAGCATTATCGAAGCACTGACCGCTGCTTCCTATCTTCCGGACGGCACCTGTAGGTTTAGTCCCGACCGACGCGGTCTAAACGTGATGGAGATCACCAATCAAACCAATCTGTCCCGGCCGGCCGTCTCCCATCATCTTAAGATCCTAAAGGATGTTGGACTGGTGAGGATGCGCAAAGAGGGAACCTCCAACTACTACTATCTGACACTGACGAAAGGCACAGCGCAGCTCATAGCCTTAGGCTCCGGTTTACAGCAGATATTGGAAGTACATGAATAAATTTTCCGGTTTCCTATCATACTATCTTTACCATAAGATAGGAGATGATGTTCATGAGACGCTATTCCCGGTTTCACAAAGAAGAACCAAATGCGGTCGAGAGCTTAGCCCTGCGGACCGAGATTGATCAGACACGGTGCAGCATTGATTCTGCCAGAAATCATTTTGAGCAGGCCTTGGAACCGACTTTGATCGACTGTTATATCTATGAATTGAACGCAGCACAACTGCGTTATCAATTTCTTCTTAGACGTTTCAAGAGTCTGGAAGTATAAAGTAAGAGATTTGGAGGATACGAATTATGAGTACATGGTATGAAAAAGGGGTGTTTTATCATATGTATCCCCTTGGCATGACCGGTGCTCCCAGAGACAATCAGGAGCACCGAGTTGTAGATCGATTTCAGGAACTGAATGCGTGGATTCCCCACATTCGTTCTCTGGGCTGCAATGCGATCTATATTGGGCCGCTATTTGAATCCTCCTCTCATGGGTATGATACCAGAGACTATAAACTGGTGGATCGTCGTCTAGGTGACAACCGCGACTTCCGCCTGTTTGTGGATCTATGTCATGAGACAGGCATCAAAGTGGTGGTAGACGGTGTATTTAACCACACCGGGAGAGAATTTTTTGCCTTTACAGACCTTCAGATGAATCGAGAAGCCTCTCCTTATAAGGACTGGTATCGAGGGGTGAATTTCGGCTATGGCAGTCCTCTGGGGGATTCCTTTTGCTACGATGCTTGGCAGGGGCATTTTGAACTTCCCTGTTTGAATCTCTCACATCCTGCTGTGAAGCAATATCTATGGGATGTGATTGGGGATTGGATTCGCGAATTCAATATCGATGGCATCCGTTTAGATTGTGCCAATGTGATGGACTTCGGTTTTATGAAGGAGCTGCGCAGTCAAACTTCCCACATGAAAGAAGATTTTTGGCTGATGGGTGAGGTGATTCATGGGGAATATGCACGTTGGGTGAATCCTGATATGCTCCATTCCGTCACCAACTACGAATTACATAAAGGTCTTTATTCCGGACACAATGATCATAATTATTTTGAGATCGCACACACGGTACGCAGACTAGACACCATCGGCAACCGTCTCTATACCTTTGTGGACAATCACGACGAAGACCGCATTGCCAGCAAGCTTCAAGACCCGGCACATCTCTATCCGGTCTACACACTTTTGTTTACGCTTCCCGGCATTCCCTCCATCTATTATGGTAGTGAATGGGGGATGAAGGGCTGCCGAACCCGAGACAGTGACCAAGCGCTGCGCCCCCGCATCGCCATCGCAGAGGAGGCAAGCCTTCACCGGGAGCTAACTGATTTCATCGGTCAGCTAGGACAAATTCACGATGAAAATCCGGAGTTTCATGGCGGTCGCTATGCCGAACTTTTGCTGACCAACCGCCAGTATGCCTTTGCAAGATTTGCCCCGGAATCTGCAGTCATCACCGCTGTCAACAACGATGCCGATGCTGCACACCTATTGATTCCTGTTCCAATACATGCTAAAACAGCAGTGAACTTACTCAGTGGCGAGGAACTTCCCATCCAAGACGGACGCGTAGAAGTATCCATAGAAGGCAATTTTTCAATTGTCTTGAAAATCAGGGAGGAATCATAATGACAACGAGCAAAAAAGAGATTGGAACCGGATTTATCACAGAAGTGGATCGCTATCTTTATGGCGAGGGAACTCATTATGAGATCTACGAAAAATTAGGTGCCCACAAAAAAACCTACAAGGGAAAATCCGGCATGTATTTTGCGGTATGGGCTCCCCATGCAGCATCCGTCAGCATCGTAGGCAACTTCAACAATTGGGATCTGGAAGCAAACACGATGACCGTTTTAGACGACTCCGGAATCTACGAAGTATTTGTACCCGGACTGGATGTCGGCGAATTGTATAAATATGCAATCACTACCTCAACCGGCAAAGTTTTATTCAAAGCGGATCCCTATGCTTTTACCGCAGAATATCGTCCCGGAACTGCCTCCGTGACTGCGGATCTTGACCACTTCACCTGGAAAGACAACGAATGGATTCAGAAGCGCCAAGATACGGATTCTCTGACGGCTCCCCTCTCCATTTACGAAGTGCATCTGGGTTCTTGGAAGAAATCCGGCCGCATGGAGAAGGATGGGTATTACACTTACATAGAAGTTGCTCACGAACTGGCCTCCTATGTCAAAGAGATGGGATATACCCATGTGGAGCTGATGGGTATCGCCGAACATCCCTATGATGGATCTTGGGGTTATCAAGTCACCGGTTATTTTGCTCCTACCTCCCGCTATGGCAGCCCTGCGGACTTTATGTATTTTGTAAACTACATGCACAAGCAAGGCATCGGTGTCCTCTTAGACTGGGTGCCTGCTCATTTTCCAAAGGATGCCCATGGACTGGCTGATTTTGACGGAGCGTCTCTGTATGAATATGCAGATCCCCGCAAAGGCGAACACCCGGACTGGGGCACCAAAGTATTTGACTACAGCAAGCACGAAGTCTCTAATTTTCTGATCGCCAATGCACTCTACTGGGTGGACAAGTTCCACATAGATGGACTGCGGGTAGATGCCGTCGCCTCCATGCTGTATTTGGATTATGGCAGATCCAACGGCAATTGGATCCCCAATCGCTACGGTGAAAACAAGAATCTGGAAGCAATTGAGTTTTTCAAGCATCTAAATAGCGTTTTCCGCACCCGTGCACAAGGTGCCATGATGATTGCCGAAGAATCCACCGCTTGGCCTAATGTGACCCAAACGGCGCAGGAAGAAGGATTGGGATTCCAATTCAAATGGAATATGGGCTGGATGCACGACTTTCTGGAATATATGAAACTGGATCCCTATTTCCGAAAAGCCAATCATCACAAGATGACCTTTGGCATGACTTATGCTACCAGTGAAAACTTCATTTTGGTTCTGTCTCACGATGAAGTCGTTCATTTAAAATGTTCCATGATCAACAAGATGCCCGGTCTCTATGACGATAAATTTGCCAATTTAAAAGCCGGTTATACCTTCATGTTCGGACACCCCGGCAAAAAGCTGCTCTTTATGGGACAAGACTTCGGGCAGCTTCACGAATGGGACGAGAAGGTCGCTCTGGATTGGCCGTTGACCGGAGAACCTGCACACGCAGACCTGCAGCATTACGTCCGTGATCTGCTGCATCTCTACCGCAAATATCCGGCTTTCTATACCATGGATTATGATTGGAATGGCTTCCAGTGGATCAATGCGAACGATGCGGAGCGAAGCATTTTCAGCTTTATACGGAGAGGAACCACCGGCAAAAACCTGTTATTTATCTGTAATTTTACTCCGGTAGAGAGAACCGACTACCGTATAGGAGTTCCCAAGAGAGGCAATTATACTCTTTTATTGGATCAGGCTCATGGCTCTTATGAAGGAAAAGCAAAAGCTCCCATATATAAAGCCGCAAAAGGCGAATGCGATGGTCAGCCAAACTTCTTAGCCTATCCGCTGGCCGCTTATGGTACTGCCATTTTCCGCTTCTGATCTTACGTTTTCTTTAAAACCACAAAAAGGGATATTCATTTTGAAGCTCTCGTTGTATAATGGTGAAAAAGGAGGGATTCTACATGCAGAGTATACTTGTTTGCGATGATGATAAACAAATCGTAGAAGCCATAGATATCTACTTAACCGGCGAGGGCTTTCAAGTAATTAAGGCTTATGACGGATATGAAGCCCTGGATTTATTGGAAGCGCACAGCGTAGATCTGATGATCATCGATGTGATGATGCCCGGACTGGACGGCATCCGCACCACCCTCAAGGTACGCGAAAACAGCAGTATCCCGATCATCATTCTGTCTGCCAAGTCCGAAGATACCGACAAGATTTTGGGACTTAATATTGGTGCGGATGACTATATTACTAAGCCCTTTAATCCACTGGAGCTGGTTGCCCGCGTGAAGTCTCATATGCGCCGTTATACCCAATTAGGCAATCTAAACCAGCAGGGCAACGATCAGATCTACAAATGCGGAGGTCTGATCATCAACGATGACAACAAGGAGATCTCTGTTGACGACGAGATCATCAAGCTGACTCCCATCGAATATAATATTTTGTTATTGTTGGTGAAGAATGCAGGAAAGGTATTTTCCATTGATGAGATTTACGAACAGATCTGGAATGAAGAAGCCATCGGGGCAGACAATACCGTGGCCGTACATATCCGCCACATTCGAGAAAAGATCGAGATCAATCCACGAGAACCCCGCTATCTCAAGGTGGTCTGGGGGGTTGGGTATAAGATTGAGAAACACTCATAGGAGTCTGTCATGAAGAAATCAGAATGGTCGATTCAGTCGAAGAAGCACCTTGTGCTGCTGCTTCACGCATTATTTCTGGTACTGGTTATGACCGGTGCCAGCTTCATCTATTTAAATTCCAACTTCGGAAGAGGTCTCAGTTGGATTCATGAAGAATCCTTTGCAGATACCTCTTCTTTTAAGACACTTCTGGAGGATGACATTGACAAGATCTTTCAGTATGTAAATTATAAAGATGTCTTTGAAACCGACGGCTTAATTGACTACAGCAAAGAGATGGTCAGTGTGACTTCCAACTCCGGCAAAACGATCATCTACACGCTGAATGATCTAACTCGTTATGCCAAAAACCAAGGCTACTATCTGAGTGATACCTTTGAAGTAGCCGGCGGTCCCGGTCCGATCTCCCCACTGGAACCCTCTGCCGAGACGGCAGAGCCTCTGGTAAACTGGAAGGTCTACAAACCCAATGAGCAATATCATGAACCGGGTGATGCCTTTGCCTCCCTAGAAGACCTGTCTTTGGAAGTTCTGACTCTGCTTGGTGAATATTATCGGATTCAGTACAACTATATTGAGAAGCCTTCCAACTTATATTTTCGTGTTTTTTACCGGGATGACAACCACCACGATTATGTCTATACCAATGCCGGGACGAAAACCCCCGAAGACATTCGAGCGCTTGGACGTTACCTCTATATCTCGGGTGATTCCATTTTGATGGACACCAATATGAGACACGTTCCGGACAATATTACCGCCTTATTAGAAACCTACAATATCTATGACAATGGCAATTACTATATTGCAATTGGACTGGACACGGATTATCCAAATCAGGATATCTATTCGAAATCCAACTATGAATACAACCAAATCCGCGTTGATTATATCTTCGGACTGGTACTTTTGGGCATTGGACTGCTTGGATGCCTGATAACTCTCTTGTATCTGTCCGCGCTCTCCGGATACGAAACCAATAAACGAAAATCAGTGCGGCTTCATGGGTTTGACCAAATCCCATTGGAATGCAGCTTCCTGCTTTTTGCGGGATTATTGGCTTTTGGTTTTCTTATTGTACAAGAAATAGGAAATCCTCTCCTGCATCTGGTGGTCAACAATCACTACTGG
>JAVXIV010000134.1:0-5982 GCA_036785645.1 Hungatella sp. | reverse complement strand
ATATAATGGCACAGCAAATCAATCCCTTGATATTTTGTTCCGGTAAGCGTCGCCGTACCGTCCCTACGCACCAAATTCAAGAGCTTATCCACAATAATCCCTTCCCCTTCTAGCGTATGCCGATATGCCGCTTCACCCACATACCATTCCTCGATCTTATTGTTTTTACAGAGTACTGCCGGAAATGTCCAAGATTCCTCCTGCCCCGCACAGCTAATCTGTGTATAGGAATCACATAAGTCTATCCCAATAATGAGTCCGTCCATTGCATTCCCCTTTATCTCGCTGCCGCTATAGAACTTTAAACAATTCCTCCACAGCTGCAGTTTTTGTTAAATACTCTTTCATGGTTTTCTTTAGATTTTCTTCTTCCTTCATGCCCAGATAGAAGGACATCTGATTCAAGCAGCCAAAGCGGCTCTCCCCATCCTTTGCAGACCAAAGCTCGCAAGTGATCTTCCCCTCATCTGCCAGCAAGCGTTTTCCGTCTTTTTGCTCATAAATCTGATAGTCCAAGACTTCCCCCTCAAACAAAATCTTCTGTTTGATGAAAATTCCCTGATAAACACGTCTCATATCATCACTATGGTATTGTTCTTCTCCCGGTAAAATACGGATCTGTAAGTCAATATCGGAATCACGCTGACCAATATACTGGATCACGCATTGATCCAAAACTGCAGCAGGAATGGTAATATGTGCTGCCAAATTCTTATAATACGGAAACACCATCCCTTCCGCCAGTAAAATATTGATAACATCCTGACAAAGCAGTGTCTGTTCTGCATCCAGTTCCGATAGGGTCGCATAATATTTGCTCAAAGCCAATAAATAAATGGTCGAAATCTTGTCTTTTTCAATGGTTCCGTTGATCATACCTTCCAAATATGCAAACACCTGATCATCTGCTGGTGTTCCTTGCATGAAATATTCGGTGCTCTTCATCGTAAAATATGCTTTGACAATATTGTCTCCGGTCTTGCCTTTATCCATATAGTAAGAAAACACCTGATCCATCTGGGCTGTCTGATCAGAAAAAAGCATCTGTGCCAAAAGCCGTTCTTCCAAATCATAGGTTTCTACGTGCTCCGCAATCCCCAGTTTCAAGATCCGATACATCTGCAGCGTTGTGCCATTAAAATATTCACACAGATAATCTAATATGACACCGTCACTCATACCCGCCTCAAATACCTGATAGGCCAAACTAAGAAGCCACTCATCCTGATCAAATAACTGCTGCAAGATCATCTTCACACATAATTTAGACAGCTCTTCTATCGGAATACCCTCTATGCCATATTCCCGGATCATATCAAAGGCTTCCTGATAATAGTCTTGACTGATCAATGCCTCGCAAATACCGGTACGCTGTATTCTTGAAAGATTCTTCTTGTCCACAGAAAGAAGATAGGTACTGTTTGGGCGTATAGCGGAATCCTCCGGTTCCTTCACCAGATTTCGGTAATATTCAATCAATCTGGCTGACAGCTGCTTCTTATACAGCGGATGAAGTTTTAACTCCGACAAGGCCTTCTCCAAAATCGAAGCATCATCTTCCTCCAGAACCTCTTTCCGGCTGCTTTCCTCACAGGCCTTTAAAAGCATCATCGGATGATTGGGATAGACCTCAAAGCAGCGTTCCTCCAAATCCGGTTTATCCAGCACAGAAGTTTTCACACACCCCACATCTGTATAGCGGTTTCCATAGGCATCCTGAAACAAAATAATACTTTTCTTAGAAAACAGTGGGGCATATGCAATTCCATCCTGCAAAGGATAGATCCCTTCTTCCATGAGCTCCTCATAGCAGATCACAACATATCTCATGGATTTCTGATTGCAGACAATCCGATATGATCTTAGCAGACCGGCTAAGACTCCGGCAACCGGAGGATCAATCATATCCGCATAAATCATATGATCATAAATCACCGCCAGAGAACTATCGATTTTAGATTCAAAAATCTGTTCGGTTGCAAATTTTCCAATGACCTTTTCATACTCTTGATAAAGCGCAGTATCCGGATTCATATAAGTCAATATATTCCTATATAGTACGGACTTACTGGAAGCATTCAATTCATGATCATAGGAAAAGTAGAGTAAAACCTCTCTGGGAATCAATTGATTGAAATCCTCCGGAAATGCATATAAATAATATTCATATAAACGCGTCAGACTGATCTGTTCCTTTAAGGCTTTCTCGTACCAAACAAAGTCTTCTTTTTGATGGCATTCTCCGCGAATCAACATGCTGCAGATCGCCTCTAAAAGTTCACGCTTGGGATACTGACCATACAACTGCATCAAAAGCATACAAGCCAATCGATTGTAGTTTTTAGCCGTACTTAATAATTTGGCCGTTCGTTGTGCTAACGGCTCTGTAACAAGCTCCCTTTTGCTCGCAAAATGAAGTGCCTGAATCTCAAAGGTATTCATATGATAAAGTAATTCCGGTTTCTGATTCCACCATTTGACAGCTTCCAAATATAAAAAAGGACTATGACACCCCTCTAAAAAACGATGCTCCAATTGCATCAGCAATTCTCCCGGATTGTCCTGCAATTGTGGATTTAATTTCAAAAGTAAAAAAAACAGCAAATGTTGCTTCTTGTCCTCTTCCAAGTATTTGTCTAAAAGGCGAATCAGCGATTCCCGCTGCGCCTCCTCCGGTTTTACAAGCAGAGAGATATACTGCCATAAGCAATACAGATCCACGCGTTCCCGACGAATCTTCGTAATCTCCGGACGGCACTCGTTTAACAGTGCTTCCGCCCGGCTTGCACTTCCCACCAGAGTATAGAGTTCCGCCGTAATCAGTTTCAGCTCCACATCACACCCACCCACGATTCGGAGCTGCTCGACCTCCTCCAGCATCTGATCCAACTCCGCTTTGGATCCATGCGGACGACACTCATAAGTCAATCGCAGGGATAAATACCGTGCATAACGAACCGGATTCTGCTCTTGTGTCATATCCTCCTGCTGACAAAAGACCACAATGGGAATGCAGGCAGTTCTCACCGCTGTACACAGGAAGATCTTGCCATAATTCTTGCCGCCATGCAGTCTACCCGGTGATATCTGATAGGATAAAGAACAAGCGTTGTCTGTAAAATCACTACCCACAAGCTTCTTCTTGGTAAGCTGTATAAAGGCTCCGTCTGTTTTTACCTCTATCGGCAAATATCCCCAGCCATTTTTTTGAATCTCAATGGTATCTTTTAAGACCTCCCGGGGATTGTCATAGAAAATTTCTTCTTCCGATACGATCATCTCCACCGGCATCTTCACTTTCAAAGCAACCAGAAATTCCTCTAACTGGGCATAGCGGTTCCCCTGACCCTTTAATCCATCATAGATGGCCCGGATGTGCATATCCTGCATAAAAGGAACTTCTGTGAAATCCTGATATTCAAATAAACGAAGTGCCCTGTCAAAATCTTCTTGAGCTATGTTGGCAAAATCTTCGGGTCTTTTTAACTGCCCCAGAAGCTTGCCGGAGTTTCCCGCCTCTACTCGATAAGAATAAGGGATCTCCTTCTCACCGCCATTGGTCACCAAATAAAAAGATCCTTCAATCACATCCCCCGGTTCCAGGTACCTACTGTTAATTTCAAAGCCAATATGATTACGCAATCCACCAAAGGCACTATTGGAAACAGAAACTCTCTTATTGGAAGAATAAATCAGACCCTTGATATTCAGTCCGTTCTCACTGCTTATATAAATTTCTTTTTTAATTTTTTCACCGGCCTGTACTGCTTCATTCAGTGATGAAGGCTGAAGCATTAAAAGCGGTACCTCTATATCAATAATTCCTTTTGCAAGTCGGTTAATCCGCTCTCTCATTTCATCTCACCCATCTCACTGCTTATTCTTCTTTTAGTTTAGCATATTTTGTCTTGATTTAAAAGTCTAAAGTTGGTATGATAATAGAAAACATATGAAAACATCAATGGAGCGTAAAACATGTTATCGGAACCTATGACTTTATACAAACTTATGAATCTTTATATGCTTAAGCAGGTGAATTTTCCATTGACCAATTCCCAGCTCTTAGCATTTTTCCAACAACATGAATATACCGACTATTTTACCGTTCAGCAAGCTTTAAGCGAGTTGACGAACTCCGGTCTCATCCGTATGGAAGCCAATCACAGCACTACTCTCTACAATATCACACAAGAGGGTGAAGATACCCTAACCTTTTTTGGCAAAAATATTCCGCCCGCAATTATCAGCGATCTCAATCAGTATCTGAAGGATAACCGTTTTCGGATGCGCAACGAAGTTGGTGTTGTATCCGATTATTACAAATCTACCAATCAAGATTATATTGTGCACCTTGCCGTGAGAGAAGGGAAGGTCGCCTTGATTGATCTTAGCCTATCCGTACCGGATATTGAGCAGGCAGAGATTATGTGCCGCCACTGGGAGAAAAAAAGTCAGGAAATTTATGCATTTGCAATGAAAACTTTGCTAAGCAGCCGTTAGGAGGAACGTATGGCAAAACAGCCTACATTTTTTCAATTGATCGAACATGAGTTTCAAAAAGAATTAAAAGATTTGAAGCGACAGAAACTAAGATTAAAGATGAAGCTGCTCTTTACCTTTGTCTTTCCGGTTGTCATCATGCTGTTATTCGTCCAAACAGTCAAGATTTATATAGACCTCAAGCTAAAAAAGGTGACTGCTCCTGAATTTCTTCCCAAGCAGTCCACGATACCGCAGCCGGTAGCAAAACAAGTTTTTACTCCGGAATTTCTCACACCGCAGCCGGTGTCCACTCCCATCGTCTGCCCCACAGCGCCCCCTGCGCAAAGCCATATCACCATCACCGATTTACAAGAGGATGCATGATAAATTTTTCATCCCTGCACCCTCTTGTAAATCATTTATTCTTTTTGATCATCCGATTTAAACAAACTCCATTGGGTCCAAAATTATAATCCTTATGATCAATATTCAGAGTTGTCGCCCGAACCATCTTATAATTGTCATAATAATACCAGAAATCATTGATATGGCGCCATCCGGTTCCCGGAAATGCTTGTTCGTAATCGGTAAATGCAAACTCCAAGCACACAAGACCCGGAATTCCGGAAACCTTTCCCGAATCCGTACATTGCCATAAGGTTCGGTTGGGATATTTATTTCCTACTCCATAGCGTGCATACCAGATCCCATAAGGAATTTGCTGCGTATCTATATTCTGGGTCAGCCACTCATAACTGCCATAGACCACCGGACAATATCCTGCCTCTGCAATCGTATTGCAAAAGCTATTGACCTGATCGGTAATCTGCTGTTTCGTCCTACCCTTATCCAACAATTTCTGCGACTCCACATCATAAGCAATCGGATAAGAAACATCATAATCCTTGACGATCTCCAACACATATCGGGCCTCTTCCACCGCCTTTTTCTTGGTCAGCGCCTGCGCGTAGAAAAGCACACCCGATTTTAGTCGGTGGGCAGCGACATTTCTCATATTCTCATCAAAATAGGGGTCTTTATCATTGATATCGCCCAGTCGAATCATCGCAAACGAAATATAATCTGCGGATACCTTCTTCCAATTAATCATTCCGGCATGGTTTTGATATTTGGATATTGTGACCCCCTTGGCAAGCGCACCTTCCATGGGCTTTCCGTCTGCTGCGATAAACTTCCCATCCACCATGGACCAAGGCTCTGCCGCAGCGGTAGTCACCGCAGTGCCAAGAATCATACTTCCGGTTAAACAGGCAGCCAACCATCTTCTTATCTTCATTGTCTCATCATTCCTTTTTACGAATATTCCGAATCTCCTCCATCAAAAGCTGTAGATTTTCAATCAGAGAATCAAAGGCTCCATACTTATATAAATTTAAAACGATCATCCCGACCGGAACCGCCAGAATCATCCCTGAAATTCCGCTCAGCTTGAATCCCAGATACAAAAACAACAAGCTTAGCAAGGGCGGCAGTCCCATA
>JAVXIV010000133.1:0-6068 GCA_036785645.1 Hungatella sp. | reverse complement strand
TCACGCCTTCTGTCACCACTCCATTATCTGCACAGAGGATGACCAATGCTTTCTTATCGATCTGAATTTGTGAATTTTCTGTAATACCGGCAATCTTGATCACCATATCTTCTAAAACTCCGAGACTATGTAATGGTTTAGCGATCTGATTCCAGCGACTCCGTGCCTCTTCCATTGCCCGCAGATTTAGGTCTCTAACTTGTACCAGTTGTTCTTCCAATTTCATAAATTCCCTTTCTTATGACGAAATGCTTGACATTCCATCACCCATCGCTTAGCAAAATCCGGATTGGATGGATAATATAAATGGGCAAATCCGGCAATCTGCCCTTTTTGACTGTGCATACAGTCCCAAGTACGGCTGCTCAGCGGTTTGTCGGCAATCCAGTCTGCCCCACAAGCATCACTGTCCCAATAGTGAAATTCATGCCCACAAATGGATTCGTTCAGACACACGTCCTTCTGTTTGCTCCTTAAGGTTATATATCCAAAGCGAGATAATTTCTCCGTTTTATAAGCTTTTCCATGAATCGCTCCAACCATGGCATATGCCGTTCCCATTTCATCCTCCAACTGTTCATGAAGATATAAAAAGCCTCCGCATTCTGCCAAGAAAGGCATTCCATCGCCAATCGACCGACCAATCGACTCACGCATCGACGTATTGACTGATAAGGCAGATGCATATACTTCCGGATATCCGCCTCCCAACAGCATACCTGCGATGCCCTCCGGCAATTTGGCATCATGAATGGGACTAAAGGATACAATTTCCGCGCCAAATGCTTCCAATAACCGAAGATTCTCCTGATAATAAAAGCAAAAGGCCTCATCCTGTGCAACCGCAATTCGAACAGATTGCGCACTCGGATTGGGCTGATTGCGTCTTAAGTCCGGCATTGAAAGTTCCGGCGCGCTCCGGGCGATTTCCAAAATCAGATCCAAGTCAATGCCTCGTGTCACCTGCGTACCCAGGATCTGCATCTGCGTCCTCAGCTGCTTCTGCTCATGCGGAAGCAGCAGTCCCAGGTGACGGCTTGGAAATCGGATGGATTCACATTCCGGCAGAGCCCCCACCACACGGATCCCCATTTCTTCCAAAAAAGGGGAAAATCGTTCTGCCATAAGCGGGGTTGTTCGATTCCAAAGTACTCCGCAAATTCGACTGTCCATGCGATACTCCGCAAATCCTTTTACCATAGCTGCCAGTGATAAAGCAGATCCCTTTCCATCCAGAATCAAGATGACCGGTGTCTGTGTGATCCGCGCAATATCATAACTACTGGCCTGCAAACTGACACCTGCCACCCCATCATAATATCCCATCACACCTTCTAAGATGGTAAAATCCGCCTCACTTTCGGCATTCCACAATTGTTGCCGAATCACCGTTTCTCCCACAAAGAAGCTGTCTAAATTGCCTCCATAGTCAGCCCCGGTCATACGATGATAGAGTGGATCAATATAATCAGGTCCGCATTTTAAAGAAGCACAGTGATATCCACGATCCGACAGTGCCTGTAAAATACCGCAAACCACCGTAGTTTTCCCGCTTCCACTAGCCGGAGCCGCAAACATCACTCTTCCCATCATCTCTCCCATCCTCCGGTTCCTCCAAACGAAATCACATAGACCGGATTCTGTCCCTGCATCAGATGACTTGTGCCTGCCAAACCGGCCCTGGCCACTTGAATTGAGATAAATTCAGCTTCGATACTCCATGTTTTTGTGAAATCGATCATCTGAGACAAACTTTCCAAGGTAATCAGATTCACCACTATGCGAATCCTTGGATTCTTCTCCAACAGACAGCGGATCACCTCTCTTAAACAACCGGATGAGCCACCGATAAAGGCATGGCTTGGCAGCGGAAGTCCGGTTAATACTTCCGGTGCACTGCCTTCTACCACAACCAGATTTTCGATCTGAAATCGATCTCGGTTGGCATAGATTAGTTTGCGTGCCTCCGGATTCTTTTCAATTGCATAAACCTGTCCCCCCGGCACCGCTCTTGCTGCCTCGATCGAGACCGAACCGGTACCGGCTCCAATGTCATAGACAATCGAATCATTTGTCAGTTCCAGTTTTGAGAGCGACACGGCTCGGACTTCGCTCTTGGTCATCGGTACCTGTCCCCGTATGAAATATTCATCCCTCACCTGTTTACCTCACTTCTTACCAAAACTACCGCTAAGGTATCAAACTTTTGCTCCATCAATTCCTCTGCCGTTCCTGTCACAATCCGTTCCTCCGGATAAGACAGTTTCTCACCTACCGTTACCTCTGCACCTCCATAGCCGCCTTTCGTTAAAATATGGCAGAGCTCCTCTGCTGTATTTTTTCCGCCAAGTAGGAAAAAGATCTTTGGATGTGCTTGTATCTGCGCAAGAACATCGCTGTTTCTGCCATGCCGGCTTGCCAGAAAAGCATCCTCCCAAGTCGTCCCAAGTCGGGCACACAAATAAGATACCGAGGAAATTCCCGGAAATACGGTAACCTGATTTTGATTGATTCTGCCGGAATTTCGAAGTTCCAAAAGTAGAGAAGCAGCTCCGCTGTAAAATCCGGTATCACCGGAATATACGACTGAAACCCGTGTGTATTGCGGATGAAGCTCCAACCATTTTACAACCTCTGTGCTCAGATAACAGGATTCGGTTGGAATCCCCGGCACAGTTTCTCGGATACTCTCCAACATTCTGGGGGCACCTAAAATCACATCACTCTGTTTTAGCTGTTCCAAACTTTCCAGTGTAAGCTGTCGGATTCCGCCCATTCCAATTCCAATGAGATTTACAACTCGCTTTTTCTCTAAATCCGAGGCAAATTGAGTCAAGAGCTGCATGCCCTCCTGTACCGAGATTCCCTCCGGCTTCTTGGGTCTTCCGATTACAATAGTACAAACTCCACATTCGGCTGCCGCTTCCAGTTTCTCGGAAAATCCGCCTAAGCTGCCGGATTCTTTTGTGACCATATATGCCGCCCCAACCTGACGCAGCATCGCGGCATTCATCTCTCTGGAATATGGACCCTGCATGGCCAAAATATGCTTGCCGCTGATTCCGATCTGCTCACACAATTCCAAAACTGCTTTGCTTGGCAGTACTCTGGCAAAGACTCGTTCTTCATAAGCTTTCAGCCTCGTGAATTCACATAATTCCTTGCTTCCGGTTGTTACGAAAACAGAACCGGTTGTGTCTTCTAAAAGCTGCACCGCTGCAGGAACATCGGCTGCCCAGATCAGATTTTGCCCGGCACCGGCGGTGTGAGCTTCCGATTCCTTTCTGCCAATTCGGACATAAGGAATTTCCCGACAGGCACGAACCAAATAACCGGTTACCACAGCTGCATATGGATGTGTCGCATCCAGTACCAAAGCCGGACGTTCTTCTCTCAATAATGCTTGAATTGCATCTTCTCCCAAGGCTCCGGTCACCACACGCAACAGAGGACCCTTGGGCAGCACCTGTTCTCCATAATCCGATACCACGCAAACTACAGCCGCAATCCGATGCCGCACACAATATTCACTCAGCAAACGTCCCTCGGTCGTTCCTCCGAAGATCATCACATCAGACATATTGGTATCCTCTGGGAGTAATCATCTTTCCCCCCTCTTCTTTGGTAAAAGAATTGCCAATATAAACCGTAGTAAACATATCCACCTGCGTATCGCTCAATTCCTGTAACGTCAATACTTGTGCTGTTTGTTCTTCTCTGCCGATATTTCGGGCAATTCCACAGATCGTCTGCGGACTCTGATGAAGGAGAATCAAATCACAGGCCTGCTGTAAATAGTCACTTCGTTTTTTGCTGGAAGGATTGTATAAGCAGATCACCATATTGGCTTTTGCTGCACCTTCAACCCGCTGTCGGATCAGTTCCATGGGTGTCAGCAGATCGCTGAGGCTAATGACCGCAAAATCATGACAGATCGGAGCCCCTAAAATTGCAGCTCCGCCGCAGGCTGCCGTCACACCTGGAATTACTTCCACCGTTACTTCCGGATATTCCCCGGCAAGTTCCATCAAAAGTCCGGCCATACCATAGATGCCGGAATCACCGCTGCATACCAAAGAGAGGGTTCCGCCCCGATCTGCTTCCTCCAGTGCCATACGACATCGTGCCACTTCCTGCATCATAGGAGTTGCACGCATCTCTTTTTCCGGAAAATATTCTCGAATCAAATCAATGTAAACTGTATAGCCGATGATCATCCGACTTTCCTTCAAACACGTTACCGCCTGAATCGTCATCTGTTCATAAGCACCGGGACCGATCCCCACGGCATATAACTTCTTATTCCGGATCATAGTTGTACCTTCCATCTTTTTTGTGCTACCGCCACGGTGACTCCACCTTGGGACTGCTTCTTCACCAATAACTGTCCGCCCTCTGCTCCCAGACCACACATTGCCGCCCGCTCGCAGACATTGCCAACTCCGGTCGTTTCTTCTACAAATGCAGAATCCGTATAGCTGCCGACAACCGCCCTCAATTCTTCCGCAGAATAAACCAAAAACGGAATCTTACATGCGTCTGCATATTGGATCAACCCGGGTTCGTCTTTTTTTAAATCAATACTGGCGATATGAGCGACCGCCTCAGGCATGAGATGAGACGCCTTGAGTACCGCCTCAACATATTCCTGTATTGCTTCTTTGGATGTGCCTTTTCTGCATCCGATTCCGATCACCAACACCTTGGGAATCAATTTCAACACTCGTGATTCTTTGGTTAAAAACAGATAGAGCAAGGAATCTTCTTCCACTTGTTCTTTGCAGGTAATCCACAGATTTACCGCACAAATTTCCTTCTGTGTCAAGCCTTTTGGAAGTTCTCCCTCTACTGTAAAATCGCTGTAAAATCCAACCGGAATCCCGCTCAGTAAATCTGCGGATATCTGCTTTGCGGCCGTTCGGTCTGATAGTACAAGATTGTACTTTTTTGCAAATACATCGACTGCAAAGATTCCATGGAGATCGGTCGCTGTAGTAATCACAGGGATCGCTCCTACGATCTTGGCTGCCAACAGAGCCAAGTCATTAGCTCCTCCCATATGACCGGATAACAAAGAGATCGAAAATTGTCCGATTTCATCCACTGCAACCACCGCCGGATCTGACAGCTTATCTTGCACAAACGGTGCAATGGCACGTACCGCAATCCCCACAGCCCCTACAAAGATGATTCCATCGGATACGGCAAACTGTACTCTTGTCCACTCCACCAGAGAGGTTTGCAGCGGCATGATTCCCGCTTGCTCCTGATAGGGATTTAAGAATCGATTGAGCAAATATCCGTCCGCATCTTCTCCGAACTCTCGAAATCGTTTTATCAATAATTGATTGATTTGATTTCCCTGTTCCGTGAAACTGATCACTGCAATTCTCATCACATTTCCTCTGTTCTTTTCGATGCAGCTCTGAATTCTGTGGCAAACTTCGGATCATACAAGCAAGACCTCCGATAGCCATTTTGAGAAATCACATCGCCCACAATGATCAAGGCGGTCTTCGTAATCGCTTCTTCACTCGCTCTTTGAACCAAGGTGGCAACCGTACACACCACCTTCTTTTCATCCGGCCAAGTTGCCTTATATACAATCGCTGCGGGTGTGTCTTCCTGATATCCCCCCAGTAGAAGCTCCGCCGTTACTTCTTTTAGCATCCCCATACTCAAAAATATCACCATGGTTGTTTGATGTGCCGCAAAAGAAGCAATCGTCTCCCGCTCCGGAACCGGAGTTCTGCCCGAGATTCTGGTGATCACCACACTTTGAGAAACCTCCGGAAGTGTATATTCCAAATTGAGCGCAGAAGCCGCACCACAAAAAGAGCTGACTCCCGGGCATACTTCATAAGCAATTCCATACGGTTCCAGTTGATCCATCTGTTCTCGGATCGCCCCATAGAGACAGGGATCCCCCGTATGCAAACGGACGAGTTTTTGCCTCGCTTTATCTGCCTCAATCATAACATCCCGCACTTCTTCCAGCGTCATCTCTGCACTATTATAGATCTGACAAGTTCCTTTGGCATAAGAAAGCAGTTCCGGATTGACCAGTG
>JAVXIV010000132.1:0-6122 GCA_036785645.1 Hungatella sp. | reverse complement strand
AAAATGGCTGGGATCATAGTTGAGACCAAAGTAGTCGCTGGGGATCATGTCAAACTAATAGCAAAGAAAGAGGTCACAAATCGCTTATTTAATCCATTTGCAGCCTCTTTTAAGTTTTATAAGTGATTAAAACGGGATTTTATTTTACAATACGTCATATATTTTGTGCGTATTTTTAGTATTTTTTAAATTCAAAAATCTCGCAAGTTCTACTATTACAACCTACGAGATTTTCTATATTTTTTGATAGTGAGCGGATTGATTGGTTACTGCATCACCGGTAACTTCATCACAATCTTTGTATAAAACTGCGGCTTCTTTGTATGACGAACTGCCTTATGCCCATCTTGTGGAAAAGCGACATAGCACATTCCTGCTGTAATCTTCATCGTATTGTCTTCCGAGCCGGTATATGCCGCTTTGTCCTTGATCTCGTCATACTCTCCTTCTTCTTTTAAGTCACTCAGATCTGCCCAGGCGATCTCTTCACTGCCATCTAATACAATCTGAATATCTACATATTTTCTATGTGCTTCAAATGTACCCTCAGCCATGGGTCTCGTCTCGCCTTTCTGAACCATAAAGAATCCACCTTCAAATTCATATCTTCCGACTTCCGGATTATGCATGGATTGCACTGCCTGCAATCCATGTTCCAGATTATTAAGCATACTGCTGTAAAAAGAAATATTACTGAATTTGTCTATAATCACAATTTAAACCTCCATCATATTTATAAAACGGTTGCTTGCTGCGGTATCGCTCTCTTTTGTTTCTTCCCTTGGAAGTAGAAGTATACCAAAATTGCTGCACCCGTTGGAATACCAATCAGTGTGGTAATCGTCTCGGGAATAATGATGCAGATTGCCACTGCGGCCAGAAACAGGCGAACCAAACGATTTTCAATCGGTACAAATAAATATCCGGAAATACCTGCTGCTAAAAATACAATGCCGTATGCCATAATTGAGACATTGATAATAACGTCTGACACGGTTCCCTGTAAAAGCAGAGATGGATGGAATACAAATACATAAGGTGTCAGGAAGGAAACAATGGCATAGGAGAATGCAGTCCATCCTGTCTTCCACGAACTGGCTCCCGCGATACCGGCTGCCGTAAAGGAGGCCAGACATACAGGAGGTGTGATTTGTGCTATAACACCAAAATAAAAGATAAACATGTTAGCGGGAAGTGGATCAATTCCCAGTGAAATAAGGGTAGAGCAGAACAGGATATTTGCAATCAGATAAGCTGCAACAGTCGGAAGAGCCATCCCCAGTAACATACATCCAAGCATCGTGATAATCAATGCCAATGCGAGGCTGGAACTTCCTGTAGCGGAAATGATCTTAGTCAATTTATTAGCTACACCGGACTGAACCACGATACCGGTCATAATACCACATGCCGCGGTCGGAATAGCGATTCCATATGCCTGTTTTGTACCATCCAACATCGCATCAATAAACTGCGGTAGATTCATTCTGGTATCTTTGGATATAAAACTTACGATAATCGCCAGTGCTGTACCAACGAGAGCCGCTCTTGTCAGAGAACTTCCCATGAAAATCATGATTACAAGGGCAATAATCGGTGCCAGCTGATAAACTCTTGGAAGAATCGGTGCTGTTTTGCAAACAACCGTTTCATCATGAGAACTCATCTGTTTTTTCTTGGCTAAGAAATGTACCAAAAGGAATACAGATCCATAATAGGCCAGTGCAGGAATAATTGCTGCCATAGCAATTCTGGTATAACTGATTCCTATCATCTCAGCCATGATAAATGCGCCAACGCCCATGATAGGGGGCATAATCTGTCCACCGGTAGAAGCAACAGCTTCGATTGCACCGGCTTGGTGAGGTTCATAACCGGAACGTTTCATCAACGGAATCGTCATAACACCGGTACTGGTTACATTGGCAACTGCAGAGCCGGAAATCATGCCCATAAGACCGGAAGAAACAACCGCTGCTTTTGCCGGTCCGCCTGCCGTCTTGTCACTGAGCTTCATGCCCAAATCAATTAATACCTGTCCACCGCCGCACACGGAGAAAAATGCACCAAACAATAGAAAATAAAACAATGTATTAACAGAGGATGACAGCGGAGAACCCAGAATTCCATTGGAATCCATTACCATGACCTCTCCAAATCCTTGCCAGGATAATCCACGGAATTTAAAAAGTCCCGATATTTTCTGACCGAAAAATGCATAGGCTACAAAAATGCAGATAAAGATAAACAGGTTCATTCCCATGAATCTTCGAACCGCTTCCATAACAATAAAAAGAAGAAGGTAGGCGCAGAGAAGATCCGCGGATGTCATAGTATCTACATTATAAATACGATTCTGCAAATAAGTTAAATTCGTAAGGAAATAGTATGCACAGTAGCTTACACTTCCTAACAATACAATATCATAGAGCCATCCCAGTGTTTTTGTTGCCTTTGTTTTGCACTTATCAGCCATCGGTTTATGTATAAATCCAATTGCCAGGCACAAACAAAGGTGAATCGGCACCTGAATCCATTTATCAAATGGTTTTACCAGTGCGATATAAAGCTGAAAAGTGATTAGTATTACAGAAAGCACGATTAATGATCCGTA
The DNA here is from genome assembly GCA_036785645.1 of Hungatella sp. Taxonomy (GTDB): domain Bacteria; phylum Bacillota; class Clostridia; order Lachnospirales; family Lachnospiraceae; genus Hungatella_A. Next base: position 3,508 of record JAVXIV010000132.1, on the reverse strand, counting down.
TCTCCATTTAGGCAGATTGGAAAATTTGCTCTCAGATTTTACTTCCACTTCCACTTTCTCTGTATTTGCTTCACTCATGTTCAGTTCCTCCTGATTTTCATGGAGAGGGAACTTTTCAAAGTCCCCTCAGCCATTGTCTGTATCACTTTTTATTTGATATATCCTGCTTCTTTAAAGTATTTTTCTGCACCTGGATGAAGTTTGAGTCCACCAATTTTCTCGGATTCCCAGCATGTTGCAGGATCAAATGGTTCGATTGATCCAAGTACGGATACCAGATAATCTCTATTTTCACACATCGTCTTTGTCATCCAGTAAACGGTTTCTTCATCTAGACCATCTCTTACAAATAAGCAGTCCGGTGTACCGGCATTGATAATTTCTTCGGTCTGACCTTTCCATGAGTTTGCCGGAATAACAATTTTCTGAAATCCTTTTTCCTTTACAAAATAATCAAGAGTTGCATCTTCCCACTGGTTAAAATGAACATCACATGTCATGGCAATTTCTGTCATAGTAGAAGAATTGACTGATGTATGATCCAGCATGAAATCCAATTTACCATCTTTTACCATGGCAGATAAATCGGAACCACCGCCGTGAATTACATCGCCGCCCCATGATTTTACATCTGCTTCTGAAGTTCCCAGGAAACCAAGTAAAATCTGTACTACTTCATTATCCATAGACCCTACTGGGCTACAGCCAATACGAATTGGAAGTTTTTGTCTGATTGCTTCTTCTACTGTCTGAACGTTGTATTTCTCCATAAATGCTTTTGTCATAAAGTTAACGGCTGATACGTTCGTGAGTCCACCAATCATAGCTGAATATCCGCTTACCGGAGGTTTTCCTAATGTGCCGGTTTCCTCTGCCCACTTTGCAGGAGCACCATTGATAAATGAAACATCCGTTTTTCCCTGCTCGAACAAATAAGGTGCGCCCATGCCGCCTGGGGAACTTGGCTGCACATCTACTGTACCGATTCCATTTTCTTCCCATAATTTAGCAAGTTCTGCAGACAAGTTATAGTTACTGGTTCCTACCTCATGTGTTGCAAATAAGATATTACCGGTCAATCCGGCATTAGCCAGTGGTGCTTTGGCTACTGCTGCTGCAGCGGTTTCCCCTGTTGCTGCTGTAGTTTCTCCTGCTGCTGTGGTCTCTCCTGCTTTGCTTGCTGCTGCAGTCGTCGCTGTGCTGCTTCCGTCATTGCATCCTGCAAGGCTCAATACCATAGCTGCCGCTAACGCTAAGGATGCTAATTTTCTCATGCTCTTTTTCATTTTTCTTCCTCCATTTTGTTGATTCATTTTGTTTGCTGCTTTTTATTTATTGCATTTTTTCTTTCCTGCTTTTCGCAAGTAACACACTATATTCAATTGCATTCATCAGACTTAATTCCTTGGCGATACCCTGACCTGCTTGATCAAATGCCGTTCCATGATCCACCGATACGCGGATAATCGGAAGTCCCAGTGTAATATTGACACCGGCTACTGCATCCCATTTCTGCTCTGCCTGATTATATACAAAACCCACTACCTTTAATGGGATGTGTCCCTGATCGTGGTACATAGCTACCACAATATCATACCAACCACCTTTTGCCTTGGAGAATATGGTATCGGGTGGAACCGGTCCATCTGCATCAATTCCCTCTGCCTTTGCGGCTTCAATAGCCGGAATGATTTCGTCTTCCTCTTCCCTGCCAAATAGTCCATGTTCACTACTGTGAGGGTTCAGACCCGCCACGCCAATCTTAGGATTTTTAATTCCCAAATCCCTGCACGCCTGATCTGCAATCTTAATCACTTCCAGCACTCTGGCTTTTTTTACACGATCACACGCTTCCCGCAGGGATACATGAGTCGATACATGTACGACCCTTAGATTCTCATGTGCCAGCATCATCGTATATTTCTTTGTTCCGGTCATGTCCGCATAGATTTCGGTATGTCCGGAATAATGGTGACCTGCCAGGTTGATTGCCTCTTTGTTAAATGCATTTGTTACAGTCGCATCAATTTCTCCTGCCATAGCCAGTTCAATTACTTTTTTCACATACTGAAAAGCTGCTTCACCGGCTTCTTTTGAAACAACGCCTCGTTTCAGTTTGCTTATATTGATCAGATCCATATCATAGACATCAATGATTCCATACTGAAATTTTGATTCACCGACTGACTTTACTCGATGAATTTGCATGTCTTCATGTCCGGTGATTTTAAGAGCTGCCTCCATTACATCAGCATCACCGATTACCAACGGATGGCAAACCTCGTAAATCTCTCGCCTCGCCAGAGCCTTTACGGTAATCTCCGGTCCAATACTGGCCGGGTCACCCATGGTAATTCCAAGAATTACTTTATCTGTCATCTTCCGCCGCCTTTTGGGTGTATATTTTTAGCACATACCCTTTTTATGATTTTCTGCCAGCACGTTCTTCAATGCCTCAATTCCTTCTTCCGGAACTTGGTTAAATGGAGCACGGCATTTGCCTACCGGATATCCCAGCAGATTAACTGCCGTTTTCACAATCGTATTGGGGTTGCCATATTTAAAACATCCTCTAAAGGAGCGAATACTGTCTTGCGCCACCCTTGCTTTTTCTAAATCACCTGCTATAAAGTAATCATAGATGGATGCCATCACTTCCGGAAATACATTAGCGCATCCTGCGATTCCACCGGTACCACCTGCCAGCAGATTCCATAGAATCAAGGAATCATTGCCGGAAAGCACGGCGAAATTCTCGCTCTCTCTGGTTTGCTCAATGTACTGAAGCATGTTATCAAAGTTTCCGGAACTATCTTTTGCTCCAACAATATTCTCAATTTTACTTAATTTTGCTACAGTAGCCGGAGCTAAGGAATTGCCGGTTCTAGCCGGAATATTATACAGCACGATCGGCATATCAACTGCCTCTGCCACTGTTTTATAGTGTTCATAAAGTTCATTCTGGGATGCTGCCGCAAATGATGGAGTTATGATGGACAGTACATCTGCACCTACACTTTTTGCCATTAATGACTGTCTAATTGTGTCTTTCGTTCCGATACATCCGGTTCCGGCATATACCGGAACACGTCCGGCAGTCTCATCCACTACGATGCTCAGCACCTGTTCTTTTTCTTTTTCGCTTAATATGTAACCTTCCCCGTTGGTTCCAAATGGGAATAGACCGTGGATTCCACCTTTAATCTGGCGGTTTACTTGATTGCGGAGTTCCTTTTCGTTAATGGATTCATCCTCATTCATCGGTGTGATGATTGGTGGAATAATTCCTTTGATTGCTACTTTTTTCATGGATTATACCCTCCTAAGCTTACTCATTTATGTGGTTTACATAATTTCTAAATATAGTTTTCTTGCATCATCTGCTGTAACCGTCCTCATGTTATTAGTCAGCAGTCTCTGTACTCCCATACCTGCCTCGACCAAAATTTCAAGGTCTTCATCCCCAATCCCAAATTCTTTCAAACTTTTTGGAATATTTAAATGTGTC
>JAVXIV010000131.1:0-6166 GCA_036785645.1 Hungatella sp. | reverse complement strand
AATTAGCAATCAATCTGATTTGATTGCAGAACGCAATACTAAGGCTAAGGGGATGGCTGCCGTCAATCAGAGAAGCAGGACGGTTGAGGAGTCGGAAGCCTTGTTAAAGACTAATTTACAGACCTTGTATCAGGAGGTGCTGCAAGGAAAGGCTGACTATGAAGCTGCATCCAGTGCCTATCAGGGAGCCCAAATCACGATGAACGGCGCAGAGCTCAAACGTCAGATTGGGAAGTTTGGATCGCTGGAATATTTGAGTGCCAAAATGGCTTTTCAACAGCAAAAGATGACTTACGAGCAAGCTTCCCTGCACCTTTTTGACGCAATCAATACCTATGAGTGGGCATTGGAGGGATTAGCTGAGATTCAGTAAATCCAACACTTTGAAACGGATGTGGATTGGAATTCCTTCTCCGCGAGTCCGAAACAGAGCAGCATACTCCTCGGGTTCTAAAGCATGCTGCAGCAGGAGCTTGGAGGAATCCGGTACGATTCCGTAAGAGGCATTTATGAAACAAAGCTGCGGATAGAGGACGCACCACCAGTTGCGTCCTCGTCCCGAACCGAGCGTGACCCTGGCCGCATCATAGGTTCCGCAGGGAAGTACCACATCGCCATAGGCTTTTGTGGGAAAATAGCAGCGAGTCAGTTCGATTTTGGCCGGATAATCATATCCGGCTTTTTGCATGTAAGCTTCTGCAGCTGTTTCAAGCTCCGCTTGATGTTCGCGGATATAAGTACAAGTTTCTTCTTTGCCGGCTTCGGAGGACAGACCGTCCTGAATTCGCTGCACGAGAAGTGACTTGACCTCTAGCTTGAGCGCCTGATCGGTGCTTTTATTGCTGTTGGCCAGTACGTGGAAACGCAGGAGGGAAGGGGAGATGCCGGCGGCCAGATTCTCATCCTTTTGCTGAACCCACATCATGGTGAGTAAAAAGGCAAAGAGAAAGCAGCTGATGGATAAAACAAGTTCGCGTATATGTTTCATGATAAAATTCTCCTTTTTTGGATTTCTATTTGTAATTATAACCGAGTGTGCTATAATTAAACCCAAATTAGACCAAAAAGAAACATAGGAATAAGGAGAGGAATTATGATGAGTGAAAAAGTTGTAGTATTATTTGGTGGACAGTCCTCCGAACATATTGTTTCCTGTATGTCGGCAGCCAATATTATTGATCATATAGATGCGAAGGCATATGATGTGCTTTTGATCGGAATCACAGAGGACGGTCATTGGATTAAGACAGAGTCTGTGGAAGATATTCGTTCCGGAGCGTGGAGAGAAGGCTGCATCGGAGCGGTGCTTTCTCCGGATGCAACCGAGCAATGCGTGATTCTAACCGAGGGAGACCGGATGACCAAGGTGAAGGTGGATGTGGTATTCCCGGTACTGCACGGTCTCTATGGAGAAGATGGAACGGTGCAGGGGCTCTTAGAACTCGCCAAGATCCCCTACGTAGGGTGTGGGATTTTAGCATCGGCGGTCTCTATGGATAAACTTTATACGAAGATTATCGTGGATGATTTGGGCATTCGCCAGGCAGCTTATGTACCGGTGATGCGAGCTGAGTTGCAAGAGATGCAGGAGGTGACTGCAAGAGTAGAAGCCAAGTTTGCCTATCCGGTATTTGTAAAACCATCCAATGCAGGCTCTTCTAAGGGTGTGAGCAAGGCAGATAACCGGACGGAGCTGGAAGCGGCATTGACCGAGGCAGCAAGACATGATCGGAAGATTCTGGTAGAAGAGATGATCGTGGGGCATGAAGTAGAGTGCGCAGTATGGGGCGGAGGAGCTACGGAGATATCTGCAAGTGGAGTGGGTGAGATTTTGGCAGGGGCTGAGTTCTATGACTTTGATGCGAAATATTACAATGCACAGTCCCAGACCGTGGTCGATCCGGTACTGCCGGGTGATGCAGCAAAAGAAGTGAGAAAGGCGGCGATAGCGATCTTTCGCGCAGTGGATGGCTACGGTCTCGCTCGTGTGGATTTCTTCGTAACGGACACAGGAGAAGTGATTTTCAATGAGATTAACACGATGCCCGGCTTTACGGCGATTAGTATGTATCCGATGCTGTGGGAGGCAAGGGGCATAGATAAGTTCCAATTAGTCCAATCCTTACTCGATCATGCGAAGGAGCGTTACCATGGATAATCAGGCACCCATCGGAGTATTTGATTCCGGTGTAGGCGGATTGACCGTAGTTCGCGAGATCATGCGCCAGATGCCGGAAGAACAAATTATCTATTTTGGAGATACGGCAAGAGTGCCATATGGCAGCAAGTCCCGGGAGACTGTGATCCGCTATTCCGAACAGATTATTCGCTTTTTAAAGACCAAGAACGTCAAAGCGATCGTGATTGCCTGTAATACAGCCAGCGCCTATGCTCTGGAGACGGTAGAACGAGATCTGGATATTCCGATCATAGGCGTGATCAATGCCGGTGCCAGAACCGCAGTAGAAGCAACGCGCAACGGCAAAATCGGTGTCATTGGAACCGAAGGTACCGTCAACAGCGGAATCTATACGGCGGTGATGAAACGGATGAAACCGGAGATTGAGGTCACCGGGAAATCCTGCCCGCTTTTTGTACCTTTGGTGGAAGAGGGACTGCTCCATGATTCGGTCACAGATGAGATTGCCTCCCGCTATTTAAGTGTTTTAAAGGAACGTTATATTGATACCTTAGTTTTGGGCTGTACGCATTATCCGCTGCTTCGGGCTACGCTGGAACGCTTGATGGGCGATGAAGTGATGTTGGTAAACCCGGCATACGAGACGGCTGTAGAACTGAAACAACTATTGCAGGAACGGCATCTGCAATGTGCTCCGCGAACCTTGGAAGAGGAAAAATATCAATTTTTTGTCAGCGATCTGGCAGATAAATTTACGGCTTTTGCCAAATCCATTTTGCCCAATGACGTAAAAGAGACCAAGAAGATAAACATAGAGGAGTTTTGAGATGACAAGAGACGTCCTGATCAGTATCAGCGGTGAACAAATGACCGATGGAGAAACCGGCGATATCGAGATGATTACAACCGGTGATTACTTCGAGAAGAATGGAAAACACTATATCATCTATGATGAAATCACAGATGGCATAGAAGGTGTTACCAGAAATACCATTAAGGTTTTGCCGGAGCGTATGGACATCATAAAACGCGGTTATGGGCAGACACAGATGCTCTTTGAGAAAAATAAGAAGCATCTGACTTGCTATGCGACTCCGGTAGGAGATCTGATGATTGGCATCAATACCAATCAGATTCTGGTGGAGGAGCAAGAAGACCTTCTGCGAATTGACGTAAAATATTCTCTGGATATTAATTATGAGCATGTATCCGAATGTAATATCGTAGTTGCGGTTCGACCCCGAGAGCATGCACAGCTTCATCTGTATGGGTGAGTATGACCCGGGGCAGCGCAGGCTGGCATATGTCATCTGTTTTGATCAGCCGGATTCATCCCCATATCACAAAAACAAAAGCCGTAGGATACTTGGCATGTATCCTGCGGCTTATTCGTGGATGGAAATAAAATTGGTTTTATTTACTTTTTTTGGTGTTCTTATCTTTCTTGAATCTGGCAAAGAATCCCTTCTTCTTGGGGGCTGCCGGAACGGCACCGCCGCGGATGCTTTTAATCTCGGTTATGTAGAGACCACTGACTACCACTTTCGCTTCGGTTTTGACCGGGAGCGCTGCAAATACTTTCTCGTCCGCAAGCAATGACATCACCTTAGGACCGATCTTGGCTTTGACAACCGGTACCTTAGCCCAACGCATATACTTGGGTGTTTGTTCGTAAACCATCTTCGGAAGACCGGCTTCTTTCAGCTTCATCTTCTTCTTATCAATGACCAGCATGGATACCGTCTGTGCTGCAGCTTCCATCGCTGCCTGTTGTTCTACCTGACGTTTCTCTAGTTTCCGCCCAAGAAAATACAAAACTACCAAAATGACAACAACAATGGTAAGAATTACTAATAATACGTTTAAAAATGTGCTCATGGGGAATACCTCCAATAGTTCTTCTTGCAGACAAGAGTCTACTTTTTCCAGTATAACATTTTTCTTGAAAAAGTGCAAGCAAAAAATCCTTGACACCTTGACTGCATTATGATAAGATGGAATGTGCACTATTGTGGCATCGTGTGCTTTTATGGCATTATTATGCCCAAAATCCAATAGAAATGATAAAGAAAACAGGGGTGAAACGTCAATGGAGAAAAGCAGAATGCGTCCCGTAAAAACCGGGAAAAGCGTAAGAATGAGCTACTCGAGACAGAAAGAAGTCCTCGAGATGCCGAACCTGATCGAGATTCAGAAGGATTCTTATCAGTGGTTCCTTGATGAAGGACTGAAAGAAGTCTTCGCAGATATCTCTCCAATCGCCGACTTCGCAGGGCACTTGAGCTTGGAATTTGTCGACTTTACATTATGTAAAGATGACGTCAAGTACACCATCGAGGAATGCAAGGAGCGGGATGCAACTTACGCAGCACCTTTAAAAGTGAAGGTAAGACTTTGCAATAAAGACAAAGATGAAATCAATGAGCATGAGATCTTCATGGGCGATCTTCCACTTATGACAGATACCGGTTCTTTTGTGATTAACGGCGCAGAACGTGTCATTGTCAGCCAGCTAGTACGTTCCCCAGGTATATATTATGGTATCGGACACGATAAAATCGGTAAGGAGTTGTATTCTTGTACGGTGATTCCCAATCGTGGAGCATGGCTGGAATACGAGACGGATTCCAACGATATTTTCTATGTTCGTGTCGATCGCACCAGAAAAGTTCCGGTTACGGTATTGATCCGTGCATTAGGCTACGGAACCAATGCAGAGATCATTGAACTGTTTGGCGAAGAACCCAAATTACTTGCCAGCTTTGGAAAGGATGTCTCCGACAACTACCAAGATGGTTTGTTAGAATTATACAAGAAAATTCGCCCGGGTGAACCCTTGTCCATTGACAGTGCCGAGAGTTTATTAAACAGCATGTTTTTTGACCCCAGAAGATATGACTTGGCCAAAGTTGGCCGCTATAAATTCAATAAAAAGCTTCATTTCAAAAACCGTATTACCGGACACATCTTGGCAGAAGATGTGGTAGACACTTCCACCGGAGAGATCTTGGCAGAGGCAGGGACTTCGGTAGATAAGAATTTGGCGATTGCGATCCAGAATGCAGCCGTTCCGTCCGTATTGGTTCAGGGTATTGAGAGAAATACCAAGATTCTTTCCAATATGATGGTGGATTTAAGTGCTTACGTGAACTTTGATCCACTGGAAGCCGGAGTTACCGAGTTAGTATACTACCCGGTTTTAGAAACTATTCTGGCAGAAGCTGGAGATGACGAAGCGTTAAAAGCTGCAATTCGTAAAAATTTGGGCGAGTTGATCCCGAAACATATCACCAAAGAAGATATTTTAGCGTCGGTTAATTACAATATGCACTTAGAAGAAAATGTGGGCAATGCCGATGATATCGATCATTTGGGCAATCGACGTATCCGTGCGGTCGGTGAATTGCTGCAGAACCAGTATCGAATCGGTCTTTCTCGTATGGAACGTGTTGTGCGTGAGAGAATGACCACACAGGATATGGATGGAATCACTCCACAGTCGCTGATCAACATCAAACCGGTTACCGCGGCCGTGAAAGAATTCTTTGGCAGTTCTCAGCTCTCCCAGTTTATGGATCAGAACAATCCGTTGGCGGAATTGACGCACAAGAGACGTTTGTCCGCGTTGGGGCCCGGTGGTCTGTCCAGAGACCGAGCGGGATTTGAGGTTCGAGATGTTCATTACACCCATTATGGCCGTATGTGCCCCATTGAGACTCCGGAAGGTCCGAACATCGGTCTGATCAACTCTCTGGCTACCTATGCGAGAGTCAATGTTTATGGATTTATTGAAGCACCCTATCGCTTGGTAGATAAAACGGATGAGAATAATCCGATTGTAACGGAAGAAGTGGTATATTTAACTGCAGACGAAGAAGATAACTTTGTGGTTGCACAGGCCAATGAGCCTTTAGATGACGTGGGTCATTTTATTCATAACAATGTATCCGGTCGTTTCCGTGAATAAACTTCCGAGGTCCAGAAGAAGAGCAAAGATCTGTTGGATGTGTCTACGAAGATGGTATT
>JAVXIV010000130.1:5864-6167 GCA_036785645.1 Hungatella sp. | reverse complement strand
CATATGTTCCGAAATGTCCGCCACGGTCTCGTCACTGACATAAGAAGCCACCGTCGTGTTTTCGTATTTTTGATAAGCCGTTAATGACATGGTGTAGCGGATATTGATGATGTTCAGCGCTTCTTCATCGGTCAAAATAAGTGGATTGTTTTTTTCGTCTTTTAATTTATCTAACTCATAATATTTCTTCTTTTGTTCAAAAATCTCACGAGCCGTCACTGCGGAGGGGTATTTTCCTTTGGCATCATCCAATAGCTCCACAGAAACAAGTCCATAGTAATCTCGGAGAAAACGTTTCCGCCC
>JAVXIV010000130.1:0-5854 GCA_036785645.1 Hungatella sp. | reverse complement strand
CCGATTTCCGACGAGGTGGTATAAACCATATCTCCATTTTGATCAATGGTAATCTCCAGTTTCCCCTCGACACTCTCGTGATGCTTGTCTAAAATTCGTACTAGTTGAAGCAACATATGATTTTTGGCAGCATTTTTGGGATAAGCTCCCACATCTTGAATAATTACGGAATAAGCAAGTTCGTTGTAAGCCAGAATATTGCCATTTCGATCCAAAATATTGCCTCTGGTGCCGGGAGTATAAACCGTCTTCATGGTTTTGGAAATATATTGATTCAAAGCTTCTTCTCCATGCACAATTTGCAGATTAAACAGCTTGCCAATCAACATCGCAAACATGAAGGTAATCATCACGGCCAGTGCAAAAACACGAGAGGTAATGATTTTTTTTAATCCTTCTTGAACAATCTCTAATAAGTCTCTAAACAATCTTTTTGTCTCTCCTCTTTTCAAGTTCACTCAAACGCCGGTTGATATATAGAAGCAGGCGGTAGACAAACAGGGTAACCACAACGGTAAAAATCGTCTCCGGTATCATCAGTTCTTTTAAATAATACAGAAAATCCAAGCGTCCGCGGATCAAGAAACGAAATACGTATACATACAGATTATAAGCCAGTTCATTGATCAGGCTCAAGATCAGGGGGAGGGTAATATAATCCTCGTAATAGTATTGGGTACAGATTCCGTTTAAATATCCCACATAGATATAAAACAGGGTATAGAAGCCAAATGGGCCGCTATAAAACAGATCCAGTAAAAGCCCTGCAATCAATCCATAAAACATCCCGTCTCGTTTTCCATTCATAAATCCAAAGGAAAAGATCAGGATCAGCATGAGATTGGGCGATGCTGATAAGAAAGGAAGCAGCGGAAATATACAATTTTGAATCGTAGATGCTAAAATGATGAGGACGATGTTGATCATCACTCGTTTCATATCTCGTTTCATCGCTACTCTCCCACCACATCTTCTGTCTGCTTTACTTGTGTGATAATCAATACTTCCTGAAGGTTATGAAACTCAGCCACCGGGATCAAATAACCGGAGCTGGTGAGCTGATTACTGTCCGTGGTAATCTCGGCTGCATAACCGATTAAAATTCCGGGCAAAAATTTGGAACTGATGTTGGAAGTCACAATCCGATCCCCTTCTTTTACATCTTTGCCTTTTTTGATATTGGTGATGCGCAAGCGCCCTTCTTTGTAGAGTGTCAAATCACCGCCTACCAGACATCCATCTCCAGACTGCATCGCCATCGCACTGACACGGCTCGAATCGTCAATGATCGAACGTACCGTCGCATAGTTCGCACCTACATCCGTGACAATTCCGACCAAACCACCATTGGCAATCACATTGTTATCCACTTGGATTCCGTCGGCGGAGCCTTTGTTGATGCGAAAGACCTGAAACCAATCTCCGGAATCATTGGCAATGACACGTGCACCCACCTTCTCATATTGTAAGTACTCTTGATCCAGTTCGTATAACTGGCGCAAACGATTCAGTTCAAACTGTTCTTCCAATAAACGGTTGTTTTCTTCGGTTAAATATCCAATTTCATCTTTTAAAGCTTTGTTTTCCTCTAATGCAGATTTTAATTTCCGATAGTCGGTCAGCTCTTCGTAAACTGCATAACCCACCCGATTGACTCCGGACTGAATGGGAATCAAAAAGTACCCAACTCCGGTACGGAGCGGGGAGAGCCAGCCATCCGAGATGGTCGAGATTCCGATTAGTAAGATACAAAATAGGGTCAATCCGATCAGGATATAACGATTGTGTTTTGATTCCATCTATAACATTCCTTCTTTTCTAAAGCTGCTATAGGAATTATCTCCTATGATGATGTGATCCAATAGCTGTATTCCGATGAGAGAACCGGCTTCCTGAACCCGCTTCGTCAAATGACAATCTTCTTTGCTTGGGGTTGGATCCCCACTGGGGTGATTGTGTACCAAGATGATATTTACCGCTCGGTAACGCAGAGCCTCAATGAAAATCTCTCTGGGTGAAGCAATGGACGCATTGACAGTTCCTTTGGAAATCAAGATTGCTTTAATCAAGGCATTCTTGGTATTTAAAAGCATCACATGCAGCTGTTCCTGCTCCATGTGACGCATATCCTCCATAAAATAGTTGACAATCGTTTCAGGATTTTCAAATACAGCAATCTTGTGTGCGATCTCCTTCTTCCAAATACGTCTGGAGAGTTCGCCAATACACAGCAACTGGATTCCCTTGACCTTCCCGATCCCTTTGACTTGCATCAACTCGGGTAGGGTAAGATGCAGCAAACCAACAATCCCATCGGAAGGATAATTGAGGGAGAGCACTTTTTCTGCCACACTCAGTGAATTCTCATCTTGACACCCGGTACGGATGATGATAGAAAGTAACTCGGCATCACTTAAAACCTCTGCTCCCATCTGTTGACACCGCTCATAAGGGCGTTCATTGCTGGGGATATTTCTCATCATAATCTTGTCCATAGTTCTCCCAACTACGCAACTCTCCAAGTGCTTCATTCGGATTTCTATGATATTAAGTCTACCATAAGTTTGATCGTCTGTACACCGTTTATAACGTGATAATTCCGGCTTCGATCACTTTTTGCAGTGATTTTAAGATTCCGAGTTTGGCATGATACCAAGTGAGCCCACCCTGAAAATATACCGCATAGGGCGGTTTGATGGGACCATCTGCACTGAGTTCAATGGAGGAACCTTGCACGAAGGCACCGGCAGCCATAATCACAGGTGCATCATATCCGGGCATCTCCCATGGCTCAGGACTGACAAAACTATCGACCGGTGCGGCAGCCTGAATGCCCTGACAGAAAGCAATCACTCCCTCCGGTGAGCCAAAGGTAATGGACTGGATGATATCGTGTCTGGACTCGGTACTGTTTGGCACTACGGAAAATCCTAATTTTTCATATACATTGGCTGCAAAAATTGCACCCTTCAAGGCACCCGCTACCACAGTCGGTGCGAGGAAAAGTCCTTGAAAAAAGGATTGATTTAAGCCTAAGCTGGCGCCTACTTCTTTACCCAGTCCCGGAGCACTCAGTCGAAATGACGCTCGATCCACACAGTCTTTTCTTCCGACAATATAGCCGCCGATCGGAGCCAGTCCACCTCCCGGATTCTTAATTAAAGAACCCACAATCATATCAGCACCCACATCTGTAGGTTCCGTGGTTTCGACAAATTCTCCATAGCAATTGTCTACCATACAGATGACCTCGGGTTTGATCTTTTTGACAAAAGCAATTAATTCTCCGATTTGAGCTACCGAAAAGGTGGGTCTGGTATCGTATCCTTTGGATCTTTGAATCGTAATCAGTTTGGTCTTTTCATGGATTGCTTTGGCAATATTGTCATAATCAAAGGTTCCATCAGAAAGCAGCTCCACTTGGCGATAGGTCACTCCGTATTCTTTTAAGGAGCCCACCGAATCTCGAATGCCAATTACTTCTTCCAGCGTATCATAAGGCTTTCCGGCAGGGGAAAGGAGTTCATCACCGGGTCTTAAATTGCCGGATAAAGCTACGTGCAGCGCATGAGTTCCACTGATTAGCTGTGGTCTGACCAACGCACTTTCTCCATGAAATGCACTGGCATATACCTCTTCTAAAGTATCACGGCCCAAATCATTATATCCATATCCGGTTGTGGCAGCAAAATGAATATCACTGACCCGATGATCCTGCATCGCCTTTAACACCTTTAACTGGTTCCATTCTGCGATTTTATCAATGGCTTTAAAACGCTCCTCCAAGTTTTCTTCCATCCGACTGCCAAATTCCCATATCGGTTGTTCAATTCCAAACTGTTGATACATCGCTGCTATATTCATCTGTCCTTCTCCCATCCAAACTGAACTTTCGTATCCTGCAAGATCTTTTGCAGTACCTTTTCCCTATCATAGTCAAAATCAGGCAGATTTAACCACCTGACATCGGATTCTCTCTTAAACCAGGTGATTTGCCTTTTTGCAAAATGTCTGGTATCTCGTTTCAAAATATAAACCGCTTCTTCCAGCGTACACGTTCCATTGATATAATTAAGAATTTCTTTGTAGCCAAGTCCCTGCATGGACACCATATCCTTCGTGCATCCCATCCGGGAAAGCGTCTGAATCTCCTGCACTAATCCTTGATTCAGCATCTGATCAATTCGTTGATCAATTCGGTCATAAAGGATCGTTCGGTCCGTATTAAGTACATAGTATAAAAACTGATATGGGGATTCTTTTTTGCGTTCTTTTTGATTATGTGTGGAAATCTTTTCACCGGTTTGACGATAAAATTCAATGGCTCGTATGACGCGTTTTTGATTATTGGCATGAATCAATATTGCCGATTCCGGGTCAATCTCTGCCAAGATCTGATGTAAATATTCTGCCCCTTGTTTCTCCGCTAAAATCTCTAATTCTCTGCGAATCGAAAAGTCCTGATTTTCTTCTGTGAAATCAATATCATAAAGCAGCGCTTGAATATAGAAACCGGTTCCGCCTGTTATAATCGGAATATGACCATGTGAATTTATGACTTTCAATGCCTCTTTCGCAAGCTTTTGAAAAATTGTCACATTAAATTCTTCATTCGGTTCCAGACAGTCGATCAGATAATGAGGAATCCCCCTCATCTCTGCTTTCGTAATTTTTGCCGAACCAATATCCATATGACGATAAACCTGCATAGAATCGGCACTGATGATCTCGCCTCCGATGGCTTCGGCCAGACGAATCGATAACTCTGTTTTTCCTACTGCGGTAGGACCTGTCAAAATAATCATGGGTTGTTTCATAGGTTCCTCATCATAGAATTCGTTTAAATTTTTTTTCTAATTCATACTTACTCATAGAGATAATCGTAGGACGTCCGTGCGGACAGGCATAGGGATTGTCAAGCTCCAACAGTTGATCAATCAGTTCGTTGGCTTCTGACACGGACAATGCATGATTGCCTTTTACGGCTGCCTTGCAAGACATAGATGCCACTCGCTCATAGATCACATCCGGACTTTGACTGCTGATTTCATCGGAGAGACCATCGATCATCTCCATCAGCAATTCTTTCTTCGCAATGCGAAAAAGGTTGTCGGGAACTGCTCGCACGGCATATTCCTTGCCCCCAAACGGTTCAATTTCAAAGCCCATCTCCGTAAAATAATCCAAATGCTTTTTTAGAAGTACTTCTTCCTTGCTGCTGAGCGTCAGAATAATGGGCGGATTGACCATCTGCGAAGTGTAGTCTCGCTCTTTTAAAGACCTTATGGTACGTTCATACAAGACTTTTTCATGTGCGGCATGCTGATCAATAATATATAACTGTTCATGAAATTCCACCAGCCAGTAAGTATCAAAAATCTGTCCAATCAGCTTGTGCTGCAGACGATTCTTGGGTTCTAATAGTTTTTCTTCAAAAAGATCCAACTGCTTTGCGGGCAGATAAGCAGTTGGGGTTTCCTGCACCGATTCTGCAGATGGTTCCGCTTCATAAATCGGCTTCGTTACAGGAAGCTTATGTTCCGTCACCGGTGCCGCAATGAAACGTTTGGTTTCAAAGGGTTCAGGACGCGGAGCTTTCACCGTAGTTTCCGGTGTCATTATCTTTCCGGATTCCCTGCGTTCCAGATTGACTTCCGGAATCAATTCCTGATGAGCCAGTACATCATGGATCGCCTGATATAGAAGCTCATAGATCTGCTCTTCATTTCGAAAACGCAGTTCCATCTTGGTTGGATGTACATTGACATCCAAGTATTCCGGTTCAATGCTCAAATGCAGCAGCGCAAACGGATATTTATGCTGCATCAGAAAAGGCTTATATGCCTCTTCGATA
>JAVXIV010000129.1:0-6276 GCA_036785645.1 Hungatella sp. | reverse complement strand
CTGTCCAGCCCTTTTTCAAAAAGATATGCTTTCTTCCTGGCAACCGTCGGAACTTCAAATGCCTGATCCATCAGAATCGTTACAATGCGTTCGAAACCGATGGAAAACCCACAAGCCGGTGTCTCGATTCCGGTGAATTTACCAATCATCCGGTCATAACGTCCGCCCCCGGCTACGGAACCGCCGAAACCTTCCATCTGCACTTCAAAAATCGTCCCGGTATAGTAGGACATCCCCCGTACCAGCGTCGGATCAAATACCAGATCAAAATCGGTCACTGCAACATCTGCCACAGTTTCGATGATGTTGGCCAATCCTTCCGAAATCTCCGAAGGCATCACTTCCTGTAAAAGTGCACCGAGTTTCCGAACTCCGAAGGCATCATTGGTCACACTGTTAAACAATCCCAAGTATTTCTTCACATCCTCTTGCGGATATCCCGCTTCGATCAGTTCTGCCGCTACTCCGTCATAACCAATCTTGTCCATCTTATCCAAGATGATAAATACCTGATCATAGGAATCCGGTGAGAAGCCGCAGTAAGCTGCCATTCCTTTTAGGATTCCGCGGTCGTTGATGCGCACCGTAAAGGAATTATCCGGGCAGATCTTCCCCAGTGCAGTCGTCGTTGCCAGAATCAATTCGATCTCTGCCAGAGAAGTTGCATCCCCCAAGATATCAATGTCACACTGCACAAATTGACGAAAGCGTCCTTTTTGCGGTCGATCCGCCCGCCATACCGGACCCATCTGAAGTGCCTTAAAAGGAGCCGGAAGCTGTGCCGAATTGTTGGAATAATAACGTGCCAGCGGTAGGGTTAAATCATAACGCAGTCCCCCATCCACCAGATCCGCTTCGGTCTCTGCCGCTCCCAAATCCAACTTCTCGCCGCGCTTTAAGATCTTGAAAATCAGTTTTTCATTATCGCCGCCCTGCTTGCTCGTCAGGTTGCCAATGTGTTCTACACAAGGAGTCTCCAGAGTGGAAAATCCAAAACTCCGATACGTATCTTTAATCTGATTCATCACATAATCCCGCACCTGCATCTCCGCAGGTAAGATATCTTTCATACCGGTTACCGGTTTTTTCGTCAATGCCATGTCTTTTGGCCCCCTTTTTTTCTATGTCTTTCTCTATTTTAAATTAGAACCGGAATTTTGCAAGCTTTTTTTCGATCATTTCATCAATTCGCTGAATATAGAGATCGACATCTTTTACATTTTCAATCCGCTCCAAACGGTTTTCCTCCGGAAATGCAACCTTGGTGGTCGTTCCTGCACCGCAAGCCGCAATGGTCTGTTTCTCCTCCATAATCAGGATATTGTAGAGACAGGCTTTGCCGGGTCTCGCATAACCCACATTTTCAAAATTGCCTGCCATGTTTTTCTGACGGTAGAGATAGTACGGCTCCATCCCCATATCGGCTGCATATTCCGCAGTCAAATCAATCATCTCCTGTGTATTGATAAAGGTCATCTTCTCGTAATGTTCTTTCATAGTGCTCAGTCTGGCTGCCCGTTTGATTGCGAGAGAATGCACCGTAATGCTGTCCGGATCCAATTGGCGTATCTCGTCCATCGTCCTCTTCACATCGTCTAAAGTCTCCTCCGGCAATCCAATGATCAAATCCATATTGATGTTATCAAAACCCAGTTCACGAGCCAGATGAAAACAGTCCTTCACATCCTGCACAGTATGACGCCGACCGATGATATCCAGTGTTTCCTGCTTCATCGTCTGTGGATTGATGGAGATTCTGGTCACATGGTGTTTGCGCAGCACTGCCATCTTCTCCCCGGTGATACTGTCCGGGCGACCGGCTTCTACCGTCAGTTCCCGGATCTCACTCAAATCGAAAATCATCTCTAGCTGAGTCAACAGAGCATCTAAGTCTTCCGCAGGAAGCGCAGTAGGTGTCCCGCCTCCAAAATATACGGTGTCCAATGTTTTTCCCCGCATTGCCTTGGCTACCGCTTCCATCTCTTTGTACAAAGCCTCTAAATAAAGACTCGTTCTGCCGATCCATCGGCTGATCGGATAAGAAGTAAAGGAACAATATAGGCAAGTAGTCGGACAAAACGGAATTCCAATGTAAAGGCTGTAACCATGGTGATAATCAAAAACCGATAACAGCTGTTTCTCATGTTGTGCAGTGGCAATGGTCAATTGAATCTTATCATCTCCGGTCAGATATTTTTCTTTCATATAATGAGCAATCTCTTCTTTTGCATGTCCTTGTTCCAACATCGCCGTGGCAATCTTGGTCGGACGGATTCCGGTCAGCGTCCCCCAAGGCAGCTGCTTCCCGGTTCTTGCATGAAGCAGGTCATAAAGTCTGCGTTTGATGCGGTTCTTCGTTTCAAAGCGATTATCCGGCACAATATCTACCGGAAGGCATTCCGGATAGAGGACAGCACTTCCGGGACTGATGATTTCAATCTCATAAGCGGTTCCCTCTGTATTGCGATTACATTTCACAGAAAAATCCACATCGGGATTCTCTTCATGTACAAAAGTTTCTCCCGGGTAAAATGCCATCAGCAGTTCTCGGATATCTTGCTCATAGGCATGATCGTCCAATAGTATTCCTATCATTCTTGATGTCCTCAATTTCTCTTTCTCATTTATCGATCTCTCTGCCCCTCCGCTTATGCCTTGTATGCCGCTGCCGGATTATACTGTTTTTCATGCGCAATCGTAGTGGAATCTCCATGGCCGGGATAGACCTTGGTCTCTTCCGGAAGCAGAAATAGCTTGTCCAGAATCGAATGGCAAATCGAAGCCGAACTGGACGTTGGCAAATCGGTTCTCCCCATCGATTCATGGAATAAGGTGTCTCCGCTAAGCAAAACACCTTCCGTCGGAATCCAGTAGCACAAAGACCCCGCTGTGTGTCCCGGTGTCGTGATAACCTTCCAATCCACGCCCAGCAGATCGAGTTCTTGCCCATCACGCAGTAAATAATCCGCGGTCAGAAAGACCGATTCCCCAAAAGCACTGCTTAAATTGATCTCGGGCAGCTCCAAAAGCCGTTCCTCCGTCTCGCACGCATAGATGGGAATGTGATAGGTTCTGCGCAGCTCTTCTGCCGCCAGAATATGGTCGAAATGTCCGTGGGTCAACAAAATAGCAGTTGGCCGGATCCCCAGCTCTTTACAACAATTGTGAATATAGGGTGCATTATCTCCCGGATCGATCACCACCGCCGGCGACAGTGCATCCCCTGTGGTTTCCTTTCGATATAAAATGTAGCAATTGGTGCTGATCTTACCCAGCACGCAGATCTTCATATTTAATTCTTTCATTTGTCGTCTCCTTTATTCGGAAAAAGAGAGACAGCAGATCATCCCGCTGTTCTCTCTATATCTAACACACCCTCTATCAATCTCAGTTTATCAATCAACCGATTCAGTTCTTCAATTCCATGGATGTCAAAGGTCATAATAATCGTAGCCTTACCCTGTTTACTGGTGCGGACATTCATAGAAGTGATATCAATCTGCCGCTCCGTAAATACCTTGGAGATATCGACAAACATGCCGATTCGGTTGTTGGCATAAATCTGAATCTCGGTAGAATAGCGGTCTTTGCTGCTGTTTCCCTCCGGTTGCTGCCATTCAGAATCGATGAGTCGTTCTCGCTCATGCTCCGGCAGATTGATGATATTGACGCAATCGGTTCGGTGAATGGACACCCCACGGCCTCTGGTCACAAATCCCACGATCTCATCACCCGGCACCGGACTGCAGCATCTGGAAAAGCGTACGGCAATGTCATGAATTCCTTTGACTACGATGCCGCTCTTGGACTTTCGGGAAACCGGAGCCTTGCTGCTCATCTCTTCGATTCCATCCAGGATATTGCTGTCGGTAACCGTTCTCTTGCGTTTCTTCTCGCGTTCTTCCACCATCTTATTGATGATCTGGCCCTCTTTTAAACCACCGTGTCCGATCGAAGCCAATACCGAATCCCAGTCTTTAAACGCATACCGCGCCATCACCTTCTCCATGTACTCCGGCTTATTGATCTCCGGAAAGCTGATACCTTTGGTCCTGCAGTATTTATCAATCATATCCTTGCCGCGAAGAATATTATCTTCTTTGAGCTCGGTCTTAAACCATTGATTGATCTTGTTCTTGGCCTGAGTACTCTTCACCAGTTTCAGCCAGTCACGGCTTGGTCCTTTAGAATTTTGGGAAGTGATGATTTCAATGCGGTCTCCATTTTGAATGACATAATCAATAGTGACCAATTTTCCATTGACTCTGGCTCCTACCATCTTGTTTCCAACAGCACTGTGAATCGAAAAAGCAAAATCAATAGGTGTTGAACCGCTGGGCAGATTCTTCACCTCTCCCGATGGTGTGAAACAGTAAACGCTATCGGAGAACAAATCCAAATCGCTCTTAATAAGACTCAAGAATTCTTTGTTATCTGACATATCGGTCTGCCATTCCAGAATCTGGCGCAGCCAGCTTAATTTAGCTTCTTCACGGCCTGCTGCCACCTGCCCGCTTCCGGTCTCCTTATATTTCCAATGGGCCGCAATACCAAATTCGGCTATGCGATGCATCTCCAGAGTTCGAATCTGAATTTCAAAAGGCTGACCGTTATTCCCGATCAGTGTAGTATGCAGGGATTGATACATATTGGGTTTGGGCATTGCAATATAATCTTTGAAGCGCCCGGGAATCGGTTTGTACAGCTCATGGATCACACCAAGTGCCGCATAACAATCCTTCACGGATTCCACAATAATGCGCACTGCAAATAAATCATAGATCTGATCCAAGGTTTTATCCTGATTGACCATCTTCTTGTAGATACTGAAGAAATGTTTCACGCGGCCTTCTACCTGCGCCTCGATCGACGACTTCACCATATGCTGTTTTACTTCTTCTACAATCTCCTGCACGAAAGCCTCCCTGGCCTCTTTACGTAGGGATACCTTCTCTGCCAGATCATAATAAACTTCCGGCTGCAGATATTTTAAAGATAAATCATCCAGTTCGATCTTGATCTTCGAAATGCCCAGACGGTGGGCAATCGGTGCATAGATATCCATCGTCTCTCTGGCTATTTCTTTCTGCTTTTCCGGTGTCATATATTGAAGCGTCCGCATATTGTGCAGGCGATCCGCCAGCTTGATCAAGATCACTCGAATATCCTTGGCCATCGCCAGAAACATCTTGCGCAGGTTCTCTGCCTGAATCTCTATCTTGTCCATGGACCAGGATAACTGGGTCAGCTTGGTGACCCCATCTACGAGTAAGGTGACATCCGGCCCAAATTCCTTGGATACCTCAGCCAAGGTCAGCACCGTATCTTCCACCACATCATGGAGAATCCCCGCCACGATACTCTCTTTATCCAATTCCAAATCGGCTAATATAATGGCAACACAAAGCGGGTGAATGATATACGGTTCACCCGATTTTCGTTTTTGATCTTTATGTGCATTGGAAGCAATCCGATATGCTTTTTCTACCATGGAGATGTCATCTGAGGGATGATACTTTCGAATGCTTTGGATCAAATCCTCATACAAAATCTCCGGACTGGTAAACGAAGCCGGTGCTTCCAACTCGCTCTCCATATATTCCACAGGATTTTCCTTCGTCATAGATATCACCTTTTCTATGCATAGTTATTTCTCCATTATAAATATTCTTGTCGGAAAATGCAAGGAGAATATAGTTCGAATTAAGTTCCCGCAAAAGTCCTTTCTTAAAGTGACTTTTCCTGTTTCCCGGTGTTATGTGGTATTCTTGCTTTCCCTTGCGGTACTCCCGTCTACCTTCACTTGACTTTTTTCTTTATCTTTATGTATTTATTCTACGCCATTATGTAGATAATGTCAATACTTAATTAAAGATTTTCTATATAATATTGTAGAATTATTATTGCATAATATAGAAATACGAGTTATAATAAGTTTTAGAAAGGATGGTGGTTGAATGGCTTTTTCTTATGACAAACTATGGAAACTACTTATAGACAAAAAAATGACCAAAGAAAATTTTCGCATTATAATTAAAGCTTCCCCTACAACGATAGCTGCAATGGGGAAAGGTGAGGGTATCTCACCAAAGGTCTTAGATCGCATATGTACAGCTTTTAATTGTCAGCCCGGAGATATCATTGAGCATATTCCTGATCACGAACAAACCAATGAACAGGAGAACACATAATGCCAACATTACAAGACCTGCTGCAAAAAGCAGATTCCTACAAACAAAAAATATCCTCTGCCCGACCACTGGCAAAGGAAGAATT
>JAVXIV010000128.1:0-6305 GCA_036785645.1 Hungatella sp. | reverse complement strand
GGAACGGCAGTGTTGGGACTGGGTGATATCGGTCCGGAAGCAGCAATGCCGGTGATGGAAGGAAAATGTGCTTTGTTCAAGGAATTTGCGGGAATTGATGCATTTCCGATTTGTATTGACTCCAAAGATCCCCAAGTGATTATTGATACGATTGCACTGATTTCCAAGAGCTTTGGTGGAATCAATCTGGAAGACATTTCGGCACCCAGATGTTTTGAGATTGAGACAGAACTGAAGAAACGCTGCGATATTCCGGTTTTTCACGATGATCAGCATGGGACGGCGATTGTGGTATCCGCAGCACTGCTCAACGCAATTCGTGTAGTAGATAAGCAGATGGGAGCACTGGAGATCGTGGTGAACGGTGCCGGAGCGGCCGGAATCTCCATCGCAAAGATGCTCAATCAGCTGGGGTTTGGCAACGTGATTCTGTGCGATTTAAAGGGCGCACTCTATGAAGGTGCCGACTGGCTCAATCCGTCACAAAGCGAGATCGCCAAGCATACCAACCGAGAGCGAAAGCAGGGAACCTTAGCAGAGCTATTGGTGGGGGCCGATGTATTTATCGGGGTATCAAAACCCAATCTGGTATCCAGAGAGATGATTCACTCGATGGCAGACCGAGCGATTGTATTTCCGATGGCGAATCCAACTCCGGAGATCATGCCGGAAGAGGCGAGAGCAGGCGGAGCCGCAGTGATTGGAACCGGACGATCTGATTTCCCCAATCAGATCAACAATGTGCTGGCATTTCCGGGTATCTTTAAAGGTGCCCTTTCAGTGATGGCTGCCGATATCACCGAACCGATGAAGATGGCGGCGGTCAGAGCCATAGCAGCCGTAGTCAAACCGGAGCAGCTGAGCGCAGAGTATATCTTGCCTCAGGCATTTGATCCGGAAGTGGTTGCAGCCGTTGCCCGGGCAGTGGCAGAGGAAGCGGTTGCGTCCGGTTTAAATCGTCTATAAAGCTTGCTATTTTTCGGTGTGCGGCAATCGTGTGCGGAACAGGCGCTTTTTCAATTCACTGAGGCGAAACGGGATTAGTGGATAAATATAGCTTTTACCGGCGATGGTTTTATTGAAGGCAATGGCACAGATGGAAAAAACAATTCCCAGAATATAACCCCAGATATTGAAGGCAGCGGTTAAAAGCAGTAGGATGATCCTCATAAATTTCAGCGCGTAGCCAAGTTCATAACTTGCCTGCGAATAGTTGGCAACCGTTACAAATGCCATATAGAGCATGGTTTCACTGTTGAACCAACCGGATTTCACCGAATACTCTCCCAGTACGATACCGGCGATGACACTTAAAGGTGTGGTCAGCATACTGGGGGTATTTACGGCGGCCAGACGCAGACCGTCGATGGCGAATTCCAAGAGCAGCAGCTGCAGCAGCAGGGGCACATGGGACGGTTCAGATAATTGAATAAATTCCAACCATGAGGGTATCATATCCTTATTCTGCATCAGCATCAGCCAAGTTGGTGTCAGGATCAGAGTCAAGATCGAAATCAACATTCTGGATAATCTCAAATAAGTGCCGGTGATTGGTGGAAAATAATAATCATCGGCTTCTTCAATCATATCAAACACCGAAGAAGGAAGAATCATGGCAGCCGGAGAGTTGTCGACTAAAAGAATGACATTTCCCTCCAGAATAGAAGCGGCGGCGGTATCAGGCCGCTCTGAAAATTTGAATTTTGGAAAAGGATTGTACCATTTGTGAGGGTACAGGCACTCAGCAAGGCTCTCCTGATTCATGGTCAGTGCATCCACGTGCAGATGCTCGATGCGGTCTTTAATGAATTGCAATAGATTTTCATCGACGCGATTGCTCATATAGCAGATGGCGATATCGGTATGTGAACTTTCTCCCGTATTCAAGATCTCCATAGTGAGCTGTGGATCTCGGATGCGTCGTCGGATGAGTGCCGTATTAAAGATCAAGGTCTCTACGAAGCCATCTCTGGAACCGCGCAAAACCTTGTCTTTTTCGGGTTCTGTAACACCTCTGGCGGGATAGGTGCGGCAATCTATAGTCAGGCAGGCATCATACCCATCAATGAAGACGCAGGAGATACCGCTTAATAATTGCAAAATCATATCCGCTTCATTTTTGATCAGACCGACTTCCCCATAGGGCAGATATTGCTTGGAAAATTGATGTGCATTTTGCGGCATATCCGCGGCTTTTATGGTTTCCCAGACCTGCAGAATCTTGAGCAGTACGTCATCTTTGGTAAATCCGTCGATAAAATAGACGCAAGCTTCCCGCTCTCCGATGGTAATGACACGGTAAACAACGTCAAAGTTTTTTTCGACATTTAGTTTTTGATGGAAATAAGTGATATTGTCGCTTAGTTTGTTGGAAAATTCCATAAGATCCCCCTCATTACCTAAATTCCTTGGAATTCATAGTATAGGAGAGAGTATGTGCAGAAAAAAAGAAAATTATGCCCCATAAAAAGGGAGGAGCCGATAACCCTTGTAAGGATTACCGGCGATTATGAAAAAAATTTATCTTTATCTAATGTAAGTAAAAAACTTATTCATTTGATAGTTTTAGTATAGTGGTTAAATGTGAAGAAAGTTTGGCGAACTTGTAACTAAGTTGTAAAATAAATGTGAATAGATTATGAATCAAAGTGATAACGATCCAGCAATTGATTTTTCATCGACCATAGCGGCATGGACAGATCCACATGAGTCCGATGTGGGTATTCCAGACGCATCGATTCCTCCCACAAAGTGGCTTGCTCTTGCTTACAGTAGGCTTGGATGTCCATAACCTTCGGGGATTCATAAACGCAGATGCCTTTTTGGAAAACCGGAACCAAAAGTTCGCGAAGGGTATAGCTGTCAGGAGCTAGATGTGTCTTCTTCCAGGTTTCAATCGGATCAAAGAGCAGGAGGGAATTCTTCGGGTCATAGGTTTCCCCAACCAAGCAGATCAGATCGGCGATAATCTTGCCGGTTTCTTTATTATAAATCCGCTGAATGGTTTTGTTGCCCGGATTGGTGATCTTCTCGGCATTCTCGGAGATCTTGGGAACAAATTCTCCGGTCGCTTTATCTTGGATGGCAGCCAGTTTATAGACTCCGCCAAAGGATGGGCAGTCCTTGGAGGTGATCAAGTTGGTGCCGACTCCCCAGGAATTGATGGTAGCACCCTGAAGCTTCAAGCTACTGATCAGATTCTCATCTAAGTCGTTGGAAGCGGAGATCATGGCATCCGGGAATCCGGCTGCATCTAACATCTTTTTCGCTTTCTTGGATAAATAGGCGAGGTCACCGCTGTCTAGACGGATTCCGTAAAAAGTCAATGGAATGCCGGCTTCTTTCATTTCTTTAAATACCTTGATCGCATTGGGGACACCGGAATTTAGTGTATCATAGGTATCCACAAGCAGAATGCAGGCAGAAGGATATAATTTGGCATAGATTCGGAACGCGGTCAGCTCATCCGGAAAACTCATGATCCAACTGTGGGCATGGGTTCCTTTGACCGGTACATCAAACATCTGTCCCGTCAATACATTGGAGGTGCCGATACAACCGGCAATCATCGCAGCTCTGGCACCATAGATCCCGGCATCTGGGCCTTGCGCACGGCGCAGACCAAATTCCATGACACCATCTCCTTGCGCCGCATAGACAACGCGGGCAGTCTTGGTGGCGATCAGGCTCTGGTGATTGATGATATTTAAAAGAGCGGTTTCTACCAACTGTGCTTCCATGATGGGGGCGATCACCTTGACCAGTGGTTCTCTGGGGAAGATCACCGTGCCTTCCGGGATCGCATAGATATCACCGGTAAACTTAAATTGAAGCAGATATTCCAAAAAATCTTCCTCAAACAAGCCCACGGTACGTAAATAGTCGATATCCTCCGGATCAAAATGAAGATTTTTTATATATTCGATGGCTTGTGCTAAGCCGGCGCAGATGGAATATCCATTATTATTGGGATTATTTCTATAAAATGCATCAAAAATCACTGTTTCATTGGAATCCTTTTCCTTAAAATATCCCTGCATCATCGTTAATTCATATAAATCGGTCAATAACGTTAAATTGCGTTCTGCCATATTGGTGTCTCCCTCTTTTTCGATTGTAATTAAAGGAGAGTATAGCATATATTTTAAGAAAAACAACTATATTGTTAAAAGAATGTCAAACTTGACATTTCCGGTAGTTTTAACTATACTAATACTATTCATAAAGAAAGATGCAGATAGAGACAGTAGCCTTTTGATAAGACGAAAGCGAATCGGGGATGGTGAGAGCCCGTGCTCGGAAGATATGGTGAAGATCACTCTGGAGTTGTAGGACTGAATGGTTGCAGTGCAAAAGTAAGTCCGTCCGGTTTTCCACCGTTAGCAGGAACGCATATGGTCGTATGCAGTAATAGGTGGTATTTGCGAAGCAGTCTTCGTCCTCATTACGGGACGGGACTTTTTTACTTTATAGAAAGGTATGCCGCATCATAGAAAATGCTTGGAGGGAATAAGATGTATAACAAAGTGTCTACCGATCTGAGATTCGTGGAAAGGGAAAAAGAAGTAGAACAGTTTTGGGAAGATGAGAAGATTTTTGAAAAGAGTATCAAAGACCGCGAGGGTCATGAAACCTATATGTTTTATGACGGACCGCCGACTGCCAATGGGAAGCCTCATATTGGTCATGTGCTGACGCGAGTGATCAAAGATATGATTCCGAGATATCGCACGATGAAGGGGTATAAGGTGCCGCGTAAAGCGGGATGGGATACCCATGGACTTCCGGTGGAACTGGAAGTGGAGAAGATGCTGGGACTCGATGGCAAAGAACAGATTGAAGAGTATGGTCTGGAGCCATTTATCGCACATTGTAAAGACAGTGTTTGGAAATACAAAGAGATGTGGGAAGATTTTTCTAACACGGTAGGTTTCTGGGCAGATATGGAGCATCCCTATGTCACGTATGAGAACAGCTATATTGAATCGGAATGGTGGGCATTAAAGCAGATTTGGGAGAAGGGACTGCTCTACAAGGGCTTTAAGATCGTACCCTATTGCCCGCGATGCGGAACCCCTCTCTCTAGTCATGAAGTTGCGCAGGGGTATAAGGATGTCAAAGAAAAATCCGCCATTGCGCGTTTCAAGGTGAAAGGAGAAGATGCTTATATTCTGGCATGGACGACGACTCCGTGGACACTTCCGTCCAACGTAGCACTTTGCGTGAATCCGGAGGAAACCTATGTCTTGGTGGCGAACGACGGTTATACTTATTATTTGGCAGAAGCACTTTGCGAGCAGGTTTTACAGGGTGAATATACCGTATTGGAACGTTATTTTGGAAAAGATTTGGAATACAAGGAATACGAACCACTTTTTGACTGCGCGGCAGAAATCTGTGCACGTCAGCATAAGAAAGCCTATTATGTGGTTTGCGATACGTATGTTACCCTGACGGATGGTACCGGTGTGGTTCACACGGCACCGGCTTTTGGTGAAGATGATGCCAAGGTCGGCAAAAAATACGATTTGCCTTTTGTACAATTGGTAGATGCCAAGGGCGAGATGACAGCCGAGACCCCATGGGCGGGTGTGTTTGTGAAAAAAGCAGATCCATTGGTTCTAAAGGACCTCAAGGAACGGGGACTTTTGTTTGCGGCACCGAATTTTGAACACAGCTATCCGCATTGCTGGAGATGTGACACCCCGTTGATTTATTATGCGAGAGAATCTTGGTTCATCAAGATGACCGATGTGAAAGCAGATTTAATCCGCAATAACAACACCATCAACTGGATTCCGGAAAATATCGGAAAAGGACGCTTTGGAGACTGGCTGGAGAATGTGCAGGATTGGAGCATCAGCCGTAACCGTTACTGGGGTACTCCCCTGAATGTATGGGAATGTGAATGTGGGCATCAGCATGCAATTGGAAGTATCGAAGAATTGAAAGCCATGTCTTCCAACTGTCCGGAAGAGATCGAACTGCACCGCCCATTTATCGATGACGTGACGATTACCTGCAAAAAGTGCGGAAAGCAGATGAAGCGTGTTCCGGAGGTCATTGACTGTTGGTTCGATTCCGGTGCGATGCCGTTTGCGCAGCATCACTATCCATTCGAAAATCAGGAGTTATTTAAGCAGCAATTTCCGGCAGATTTCATCTCCGAAGCCGTGGATCAGACACGAGGATGGTTTTATTCCTTGTTAGCAATTTCGACTTTGATTTTTAATGAAGCTCCTTATAAAAATGTCATTGTTTTGGGGCATGTACAAGATGAGAACGGACAGAAGATGTCCAAGTCC
>JAVXIV010000127.1:5874-6368 GCA_036785645.1 Hungatella sp. | reverse complement strand
GTTCTTCTTGCTTTCCAGCAATTCGTAGATCGCACCGATGGATGCACTCGTTCTCTTATTGGGATATTTTGCAAACAGCTCTTTCATATTTCTGGTAACCGCGAGACGGATATCGGTATCCACGTTGATCTTGCTGATTCCGCATGGAATGGCTGCTTTTAGTTCCTCGATGCTGATGCCATAAGTATTGCTCAGCTCGCCGCCTAGCGCATTGATCTCATCGACAATGTATTTGGGTACGGTAGAAGATCCATGAGAAACCAGTGCTCCAAACATCCCCAAATGATTCATACATTCCCGAATCGCAATGGCAATTTCTTTTCTTAACTTCACGCCTTTTCCTTTGGATGCACCGTGCATGGTGCCATAAGAAATCGCCAAGGCATCCACACCGGTCTGTTTAAAGAATTCCACCGCATCCAGTGGATTGGTGTAGGTAGAAGATGCAGAGAATACATGATCTTCCACACCGGCCAGTACTCCCAGCTCACCTT
>JAVXIV010000127.1:0-5864 GCA_036785645.1 Hungatella sp. | reverse complement strand
CATAACGAACTACTTCTCTGGTCAGGGCGATATTCTCCTGAAAAGGAAGAGAAGACCCATCAATCATAACTGAGGTATAGCCGCCTTCTATCGCTGCTACGCAGGAATCATAATCTCTTCCGTGATCCAAATGAAGTACGATCGGAATCGCGGAATCTGCGCCATATTTTTTAACGGCATCTGCGATGTTTTTCGCACCGATTTTCTTGTCCTCCAACGTGGCATTCATAAAATCGGTTTTTCCGCCCATAAAGCCATTGGCTAAATCTGCACCCTGTAAAATGGCCGGGGAACGAAACATCTCATGAACCTCAATCGCTGCTTTTGCCTGAGCGACTGCATTGACATTGAATGCTCCCTGTCCAAATCCGTTCTGAATAGCTGCCTCCATAAGAGGTCTTAAAGGAATCATTGGCATCGTATTGCCTCCTTCTCTTCTTCTAAAATTAATCTTCCAGTTTTGCTACAAAATCGGTAAAGGTCAATGTGATATCCGGATGAGACTGCAGCAACGTCACCGGGTAATCCGAAGACGGTTCTCCGTGTCCGGCACGTCTCACTACGGCACGATGCCAGTTCCGGAAGCATCCCAAGCGGATCTTTCCGGCATGGGCAATCTCGTAAATTCCGATGGTGACACAGTAATGCGGCATATCTTCCAAAGCGCCATTAAAATCGCCGATTGCATTGGCGGTTCGCGTCTCCGGTGTAATCTTTAAAACTCGTGTCTTTTGAGCCAAGAATTGCTCCGGAGTCAAAGATGGATCCGCTTCATTAAATGCCACATGACCATTGATTCCAATTCCGCCAAATGCCACATCCACACCGCCCAGTTTCTCAATGAGCTCCGGAATATACGTGAGGTTATTCGGATCCGGAAATACCCGTTGTTCTGCAGGCATGATCAATTCCGGTTTGATTTTTGTATAAACCGTGCGCTCCATAAATCCACGAAAGCTCAGCGGATGATCGATGGGAACCCATTGCCGGTCATCATCTAAATATTCATCCATATTGATAAACCATACATGAGCCAGACTGATGTTTTTTTCATTAACCGTATCTACAAAATAGGGATACTGACCTACCGGGCCTACCGGGCAAATGAATACGGTCTTCTCACCCTTGGCATTGTGAGCTTCAATCTCTTCTACCATCTGCTCTGCCATCTGTTGAAAGATCTGCTGGTTATTTTCCATACAAATCAAAGGAAGCTTCGGATTCTTTAATAACTGCTCTTTGGTATAGCTATAATATTCATGCCTCATTTGCGTTTCCTCCCGTTTAATTATGGTGATGACCATGTGCTGCGCATCCGCTGTCTGCATTGCCCTTGCCAACATAGGTGTCACCCTTCATCATCAGATGAACCGCACTCAGCTTAAAGGTCTGTGGCAGAGCCAGGATGTTGGGGTTAGGTCCTACAAACTTCTTCTTGGCATCTTCTAATGCCTCCTCAATGGTTGCTCTGGTTTTCAGTCCCATACCTCTTGCATATCCGGGTTCCTGCGCTCCGCACAGGTAGATGGCAGAAGTGTTCATCTCTGCAATATGAGCACAGCTAATCATAGAAAATCCATGGAATGGATGGAACGCATTGCAGTAACGGTATTTGCGGATATATTCTTCATTCGTTGCAAAATACTCGCCATAACGGTTCATATCCGGCAGCGTATTCATCTGATCATGTTGATACATCTCATACATTTCTCTCAAATATGGCCACAGCTCCTCGTGGAAGTAACCATTGCAGGTAGACGCAAAGATGATGACACAGTTGTCGCTCATAATTCTCTTATGACGAATCACCTGTGCAGAAACAGCCTGCATCAGCATGATCGGGTTCGTTCCCATGCCTTCTCCATAATGGAAAAATTGCGGCATACCAAAAATCATAACGTCATATTTTTTCTCTGCCCACGGCACGTAGGTGCGTTTATCTGCCGTAATCCAAGACTTTGGCTGCATCACTGCCGCATACCCACTGTTGATCTCGATCTGTCTGGACTTGGTATCCAGTACGGCATCACAGCAGAAGAATTTCTTGCCCATACAGGTTTCCATATGCTGGCCGATCTCGTCAAACTTGGTTCTCATCAGAGAAGTTCCGCTAACCGGAGTGAAATCCTTCCGATGCATAACCTCCGGTACATGGTGAGAAGCAATGGAACGCCAATGGGTGATGCCGGTTGCGCAATGCTTATACCCGCCGGAATAACCGCCGTAAGGATTGCCCTGCGTATGACCAATCAAGATCGCAATATCACTGTCATATACATATTTATTCATCAGTACCGGATCCCCGCGGTCTGTGGTTCCCAAGTCTACCAGATGATCATAGTCCTCACTGTCATGGTTGAGAATCTGATGACTGTGCCAGAATTCATGGAAGATGGCATCTCCCAAAACGTTGTGAATCTCCTGCTCGGTATTCTTCCGATGAAGGCCGTTGGAACAAATCAGCATGATGTCTTTTTTGTCTACACCCGCATCATAGAGTTCCTGCAGGATCAGTTTGATGGAAATCTTGCGGTGAGAAGTCGGCTGCTCGCCGCCCTTTACACGATCCGGAAATATGATGGTAACCTTGCTTCCCGGGTGTGCCAATTCAGATAACGGTTCCATTCCCATGGGATGGCGAATGGATTCCAATGTTTTGGTCTCTAATTCATCCTCCGGGATGCAAGGCGGATCCGGTACGGTCACTCCCGGAATAAATACGTCTGTGTTGTCGGGTAAATTTGCCTCCACGGTTCCTTGTCCATATTCAAATGCTAATTTCATCTTCTTCCTCCTACTTTCCCATATAAGTTTTAATGATCTCTAAATATTCTTCCGGATAATAGCCGATTTCTCCTTGGAATCTGGTTAATGCGATGAGTCCGCCGTCCATAACCGGTATGGAAGAGAGCATCTTGGCATTATCTACTTTTAAACCGCCGCCATATACCACATCCAGTCCTCCGGTCACTTCTTTGATGAAGGTTCCGATCATCGTGATATAGTCCTGATCCGGTGGTGTTTTACCGGGCCCGATCGCCCAGATCGGTTCATAGGCAATCGTTACTTTGGAAGTATCGACGTCCAAAAGACCGGTGGTCAACTGTTCCCGCAGTACTTCCTGCCAAGTTGGCTGTTCTTCTGAAGATTCTCCGATGCAATATAAAACCGAAAGACCGGCTTTGATGGCCGCCTTGACTTCTTGATTCAATAAACGATTGACCGCTTGGGAATCGGTGACTCCGGCTTCTGCCAAGATCCCGGCTTTATCTTTTCGCTCTTCACAATGACCAATGATCGTTGCGCTGCAGCCCAGTGCCTGTACCGCGTGAGCTGTACGGTTGGAAGTAAATGCTCCGAAATTGCCGCCTACCGCAGTATCATCCCGATATACGCTCTGGCATCCCACTTGAATCGGGCTGCCTGCACATAAGGCATTCACGGCGGGAATCAAGTGTGCTTCCGGAAAATACATAGCGAATTCCACATCGTCACCTGCATATTGTTTCAGTGCTTCCTGTGTATGCTCCACAATATAGCTGCCCCATTCCTTCATCGGTGCAATTGCATTCACACCACCATATTCTTTTGGAATATCAAATCTCTTTAAATTTAAAAATATATGCTTCATCCGTTCCTCCTATTTGTCCATATAATCATGGAAGTCAATAAAATCTCTCAGCTCCGGTCCAATCAGTGGTTTACACCAGGTTACAAATTCCTCGGTTACGTCGTTGCCCCGTTCATTGATATATTCCTTGGGAATAATGCGTTCATACAGCATCACTTCTGCAATCGGAATCATCCGTATGGTCATGTCGTAAGAACCGTCTGAGGTCTCATTTCTGACAAATCCAACCATCACTCCGCTTTGCCCTGCCATAGCCGCTTTCAGTCCCTCGCGGCCGGCAATCACCGCCTCGTCCCGGTCGACCGGTGATTGCCACGCAATCGAAGCGCGGCCACAGATTCCCGGTTTTTCACTTCTGGCCTTGATGCCCAGCTTCTGAATCACCAAGTTCGCCAAATGAGCACTGACATCGCCATAATAAGTCGCGCGACCACTCTTAAAGATCGGCGGCACAATCGGTTCGCCGGCTTCATTTTTTAGGCCTTCACTGGCCACCACCACCACTCCGCCTTTTTCTTCATACAGTTTCTGTACATCTTCCAAAAACTCTTCTTCGTGAAACGGACGTTCCGGCAGATAAATCAAATGCGGTGCATCTCCCGGTTTCTTTCTGGCAAGTGCCGATGCCGCCGTAATCCAACCGGCATTTCTGCCCATAGCCTCGATGATACAGACATGAATCGGCAGAGACTTCACATCCACTCCCACCTCTGCAGTCGTTGCCGCAATATAGCGGGCTGCGCTTCCAAAACCGGGGGTGTGATCCGTAATGGCGATATCATTATCGATCGTCTTTGGGATACCCACCACTTGGATCCCCTGATCCTTGCAGACGGCAAAGATCTTTCCACAGGTATCCATCGTCCCATTGCCGCCGTTCAGCAGTACGTACTTAATCTGATACTTCTTAAAAATCGGCACCATCGCTTCATAATCTTCCTGTTCCAGTGCATAGCGGGAAGATCCGATCGCCGTAGCCGGTGTCTGTAACAACAATTTCAGTTTTTCCTCCGGAACTGTGAGCAAGTCCAGAAAGTTCTCCTTAAAAATCGCTCCGCTTCCTCCCATAGCTCCATAGACCTTGCCGATTTGTCCACTTTCTTTCGCTTCTTCGATAATCCCATAGAGGGACGAATTGATGACCGCAGTCGGTCCGCCGCCATGGATCACCAGTACATTGTCCGCCATTGTTTATACCGCCTTTCTCATTTATTTTTCCTTCCGGATTCAAAGATTCCATGCTTTCATAGTAGCACAAATTTGCGTAATTTTGCTAATTCTTTACTCAAACGTTTGGCTTTTACACTTTTGAGCAAATTTTACGAAAACGTTTGGCTATTTTGTCCTATATTTTCCTGTTTTTATACGTTATACTGATAGTAATTCAAGAATACGAAAGGAGATCTCTATGACTTTAAAGGAAATTGCCCTAGAAGCGGGTGTCTCCATCTCCACTGTCTCGCGCGTCATCAACAAGAACAGCAAGACTGCCGCCGGCAAGGAGGTACAGGATCGGATTTGGGAAATCGTCCGAAGAACCGGGTATACTCCCAATACCATGGCTCGCGATCTAAAACGAGGCACCCATGATTCTTCCGAATCTCCTTCTCGCTCTATTGCCTGTCTGTTTGCCCGCACCGGTGACGGAGTGACCGACTCTTTCTTTTCACCACTCGCCCGCAGCATTGAGAAAGAAGCCTTTAAGTACAACTACATCTTAAAATACACCTTTACCGCCTTTGATATTCATCATCCGAGTACCTTTCGGCTGATCAGTGATAATCACGTAGATGGTGTTGCTGTATTGGGGCGGTGTGATAAACAGCTTCTAAAGTTTTTAAAACAGTATTTCAAATTTGTGGTTTATACCGGTCTGAACAACCTCGATGCCAAATATGATCAGATCATCTGCGACGGTCAGCAAGCCGCCCTCAGCGCCGTCAATCATCTGATTCAGCTAGGGCACAAAAAAATCGCCTATATTGGGGAAACCCACAACGAGGATCGCTATCAGGGTTACTGTACAGCTCTCGCTGCCGCCCGCATTCCGGCACGAGCAGAATATGTCTGCAATGTTCCACTATCCTCCGAAGGGGGGTATCAGGGAATCAACCGCCTGTTGGAGCACGACAATGATTTCTCCGCACTCTTTTGTCCCAACGATATCACGGCCATCGGTGCCATGCGCGCCATTAAGGAACATGGATTATCGATTCCCAATGACATTTCCGTC
>JAVXIV010000126.1:0-6373 GCA_036785645.1 Hungatella sp. | reverse complement strand
CACCCAAAGTGAGCGCTGTAAATACCATCTTGAGTAAAAAATCCCAGTAACGTACCTGACCCTCCATGCAGCGTTCAATCAGAGGGATTCCACCACCATTGTAATCTCTCGTTCCCATTACTTCGGTTAGAAAAATCAGTGCGATTCCAGCCACAATCATCCTGACATAAGGATTTTTAAAATATTGACGATATAAACGTTCCGATTGGTGCAGTACAATACAAAACAGCACACTGACCAATGCACTCAGAATGCCCAAGAATATGATAAACAGCACACTTTTGAGTTCAAAAGCAGGAACCGATCTAATGGTGAAATGCTCTGCAGTCAATCCCAATTTTCCGGAAATGCCTGCACCTATAAACGCAGAAAAGAGACAGGGAACCAAGGCCGCATAATATAAAACACCGATGCTGATAACTTCCATCGCAAAAACACCGGCTGCAATCGGAGTCCCAAATAGAGCTGCAAAGCAGGCACTCATTCCACACATTACGGCAATTTTTTTATCTTTTTCGTCCAGCTTCAACAAGGTACCTACCATGCTTCCAAGACTTCCGCCCAGCTGCAGAGCCGCTCCCTCCCGTCCCGCAGAACCACCGGTAAGATGTGTCAGAATCGTCCCCATAAAAATGAGCGGAGCAGTAGCAAAGGTGATCTGCTCATTAGAAGAGATTGAATCAATCACCATATTAGTTCCTCTATTTTTTTCTTCATGAAAAGCATGATATAAAAATACAATCAGGATACCGGCGAGCGGCATCAAGTAAAGACACCAGTCATGTGCTTGAAAAAAGGCTGCAGCCACGATGATTCCCTGACCAAATAAAGTTCCGATCAGTCCGCCAACTGTCCCAATGGTACAGGAGATCACCGCCCATTTAAAAAAGTAAAGTAAGTTGACTCCGATTGGAGTTTTCGCTTCGTAGTGAGGTACCATGGTGTTCCTTTCAGATTCCAATCTTATTCTGTATAAATTCCTTTGGATTTCACCAGTTTAGGGCGATATCCGGCATCGTTTAATGCATGGACAATGCTGTTTTTATGATCGGTTCCATAGGCTTCTAAGGTGATGCGCAGTTCCACTGCGGAATTTCGGTTAATGCTGATAAACTGGTTATGCTCCAGCTTGATAACGTTACCTTTTTCAGCTGCCAAAAGCGTGGAGACTTTGGCCAGTTCACCCGGCTTATCCGGAAGCAGCACCGATACGGTAAATACACGATCCCGCTGAATTAACCCATGCTGCACCACGGATGCCATGGTGATGACATCCATATTGCCGCCACTTAATACAGATACAATTTTCTTTTTTTCTACATTCAGATGTTTTAAAGCAGCCACCGTAAGCAGACCGGAATTTTCTACAATCATCTTATGATTTTCTACCATATCCAGAAAAGCGACGATCAATTCGCTGTCTTCTACGGTAATGATATCATCCACATTGGCTTGGATATAAGGGAATATTTTTTCACCCGGGCATTTGACGGCGGTACCATCTGCAATGGTATTGACTTCCGTAAGAGTGACCACATGCCCTGCTTTTAAGGATTCCTGCATACAATTGGCACCCGCCGGTTCCACGCCGATGACCTTGATCTTGGGGTTTAATAATTTAGCCAGCGTCGATACTCCGGCACATAAACCGCCGCCACCGATTGGAACTAAAATATAGTCCACGGTAGGCAGTTCTTTGATGATCTCCATGGCAATGGTTCCCTGACCGGTAGCTACCGCCAAGTCATCAAAGGGATGTACAAAGGTATAGCCATGTTCATCAGCCAGCTGATAGGCATATGCACAGGCTTCGTCAAACACATCACCCGCCAAAACCACCTCTGCCCCATAACTTTTCGTACGATTTACTTTCATAAGCGGAGTAGAGGTCGGCATAACAATCGTTGCCTTAATGCCTGCCAGCTTGGCCGCATAGGCAACTCCCTGTGCATGATTGCCTGCGGATGCGGTAATCAGTCCTTTGGATTTTTCTTCTTCCTTTAGGGTGCTGATTTTGTAGTATGCGCCTCTCACCTTGTACGCACCGGTATTCTGCATATTCTCCGGTTTTAAATAAATCTTATTGCCGGTCCGCTCCGAATAATATTGGCTGTATACCAGTTTGGTCTCTAATGTTACTTTACTGACTGTTTCTGACGCCTCTTCAAAATCTTCTAATGTCATCATGATTTTATGCCTCTTCCCTTTCCTTCACGTCAAATAGTGCATTGATAAATTCATCTGCATGAAACTTCTGTAAATCGTCGATCTGTTCTCCGATGCCCACATATTTTACCGGAATACCCAGTTCGGATTGAATCGCCACCGCAATTCCGCCCTTGGCAGTTCCATCTAATTTGGTCAGGATGATGCCGGTGATATCTGCCACCTCCATAAACTGCCTCGCCTGTGCCAGTGCATTCTGTCCGGTGGTTCCGTCCAAAACCACCAGAGTTTCCCGATAAGCATCCGGGTATTCTTTATCAATAATCCGATTGATCTTCTTAAGCTCTTCCATCAGATTTTTCTTATTATGAAGCCGACCGGCGGTATCACAGATCAGTACATCGGCCTGTCTGGATTTCGCTGCCGCTACGGCATCATAGATCACAGCTGCCGGATCGGAACCTTCTTGCTGTGAGATAATCTCTACTCCGGCACGGTGCGCCCATTCGGTCAGCTGCTCAATTGCTGCCGCACGAAAGGTATCTGCTGCCGCCAGAATCACCTTTTTGCCATCATCCTTTAACTGTCCTGCCAATTTTCCCACAGAGGTGGTTTTTCCGACTCCATTGACCCCAATGACCAGAATAACCGATTTGCGTTTCTCAAATTCATAAGCATTTTCACCCAAATTCATCTGGGCTTTCATGCTTTCCATCAAAAGATCCTTGCATTCAGAAGGGTCTTTGATATGCTGTGCCTTGACCTTAGCTCTTAGGTCTTCCACAATCGACATCGTCGTCTGAATCCCCAAATCCCCCATAATCAAGGTCTCTTCGATCTCTTCATAGAAATCGTCATCAATTGCTGAAAAGCCATTAAAAATCGAATCCATTCCGGATACGATATTATCCCTGGTTTTGGTCAGTCCCTCTACCAGCCGTCCAAAAAATCCCTTTTTGGTTTCTCCCATTGGAGGTCCTCCTCATTATCATCTCTATTTGTCCAAAGTGTCCTCAATTAAATTCACGGAGATCAGAGTAGATACTCCTTTTTCCTGCATCGTAATTCCGTAGAGGCGATCTGCAGCGACCATCGTGCCACGTCGATGGGTAATGATAATAAACTGAGTATATTTGGTCAGCTTATGTAAGTATCCGGCAAACCGATCCACGTTGGAATCATCGAGGGCCGCCTCGATCTCATCCAAGAGACAGAAAGGCGATGGTTTTAGGTTTTGGATGGAAAACAGCAGCGCAATGGCTGTCAAGGCCTTCTCGCCGCCGGAAAGCTGCATCATATTCTGCAGTTTCTTGCCCGGTGGCTGCGAGATGATCTGGATTCCTGCCTCTAAGATATCTTCACCTTCCATGAGTTCCAAGGTTCCGTGCCCACCACCAAACATTTCGCGGAAAACCTTGTCAAACTCAATGCGAATTTCCTTGAACTTTTCTTCAAATTGACGGCGCATCCCGCTATCCAGTTCGTCAATGATTTGATTGAGTGTGGCTTCTGCCTCAATCAAATCCTCATGTTGAACCCGCATAAATTCATAGCGTTCCGATACCTCTTTATAATCTTCTATCGCATTGACATTGACATTCCCCAAATCTTTAATTTCCGATTTTCTCTGATCAATCTGCTTTTTTAGCTCCGGTAAAGCAGTCAGGCCGGAATCCCGAAGGAGTTCTGCCGTGGTGTAAGTCAGTTCATATTCACTCCACATATAGTTGACGTGATTTTCCAACTTTTCTTCTAATTTCTCTCGTTGATTTTGTAGGCGGAAAAGTTCTTTGTCTAATTGATTCATACGCAGCGACAGCGCTTCTCTCTTTTCGAACAAACCTTTCTGTTCTCGGGATCGTGCCTCTTTCTGTCCGGTATATTCGGTCACTAGAAGCTCGCTTTCCTGTAGTTCTTTGGCTGCATGAGCAATCAATTCCCGCAGAGCTGTAATCTCTGCATGCTTGCCATCAATGATTCCATTGGTATCCGCAGTCCCATCGGAAAGACTGCGCATTTCGTCATCCAACTGATGGATTTCGTCTTTGACACGTTTTATATTTTCCAAAACAAAACTATATTTTTGCTGTAAATTGGCAGTCTCCAATTGAACGACTGCCAGATTCTTGGCACTTTGTTCTCGGGAGATCTTCGTCTCTTCTAATTGATGAGTGAATGCTTCAATATCCAGATTCACCTGTTGATTTTGTGATTCCAGTCCGGTTACATCTGTGAGCAAACTGGCTTGATTTGCACTTAGTTCCCTCGTCTGCTCTTCCAACTGCTGATTTTCCAATACCAAATCTTCCGCAGATTCTGCAATCTCGGAAATCTTGTCTTCCAGTTGTGTAATATTCATACGTGTGGTATTTTGCGCCAAATATGCTGTTTGACGCTCAGTTTTGAGTATTTCTACGTTCTCCCTCTGATCCACCAAAAGGCCTTCCTGCAAGCTTAGATCTGCCTGTAATTGATCGGCTGCCTTTACCGCTTTTTCGCAACGCAGTTCCAACTCTTCAATCTCACGTTTTCGCCCCAACAGATTACTGGTATTTTTGAATGCACCGCCGGTCATAGAACCGCCCGCATTCAGCAATTCTCCCTCAAGTGTTACAATTCGCAGTGAATACTGATACTTCTTGGCCAGTGCGATTGCATGGTCAATCTGATCTACAACAACCACCCGGCCAAGCAGATAGCGCACCAGACTCTCATATTCCGCATCCACAGTCACCAGTTCACTGGCAAGTCCTAATACCCCTTCTTCTTTGAGCGCTTGGGGAGTGGTAAATCCGCCCTTTTGCTTCATACCGGTCAGTGGCAGGAACGTTGCCCGTCCATACTGATTCTTTTTCAAATATTCAATCAATTGTTTGGCAGTCTGTTCGGAATCCGTTACAATATTTTGGATGCTACCGCCCAAGGCGGTCTCAATAGCGGTCTCATAATTTTGTTTGGTTGTGATCAAATCTGCCACAACCCCATGAATGCCGCGGATGCGGTCTTTCACCTCCATGACCTTACGAATGCTGTTGCCATATCCTTCATAGCGTTCTGCAAGATTCTTTAGGGAATCCAGTTTGGTAGATGTCGTGTGATATTCCTGCTGTTTTTCATTTAAGTTTCGCGTCAGTCTCCGCACTTCCTGATCCAATTCCAGAATTCTGGTTTCGCTTTCTTCTTGCGCCTGCTGCAGATGATCCAATGCGGCATTGACCTCACGAAGTTTATTTTGTTCGGTCTTTAACTGCTCGTCCTGCACAGACTCATCACTTTTCGATTTCAGTAGTTTTTGACAGACCTCGGCACGTCGGATCTGAACTTGCTCCATCATCGTCTCATAACGCTGCTGTTTAGCGGTTAGAGATGATTTCTCATTCAACGTCAAGATGATGTTTCCCTTGCCGGATTCAATCTTCTGATCGAGCATCATGATGGCTTCTTCTTCTTTACGAAGGATCTGTTCTGCCTCTTCCTGCTTCTTTTGGCTCTTGAATACCGTAGTTTTGATCTCTGAATTTTCGCCTTCATACCGAACAATCTGTGTGTGTTTCTCTTCCACCTGACTTTTGATGGTCTGGATTCTGGAACGAATATGCTCGGCATTCATCTTCTCCGTATTGATTTGCTCCAATAGGACATTGATCTGTCCTTCCAGATTGCCCTGCAATAAATTGGCTTTCGTCATGACACTGCGCCCGGTTGTAATCTGTTCCTCTAATCCGGTCAGAATCCCATCTAATTGTTCATAAGTTTCTTTAATCTGATCGGAAGCATTTTTCACATCCTCCAGATCTCCGGATACCACCTCTTCCTTGCCAATTGCAGAGCTTAATTGCCCGCGAATTTCCGCAGTTTCTATGAGAAAAAGATTGACTTCATAGGCTTTTAATTCTTCTTTTAAACGCAAATATTCTCTGGCAGATTCGGATTGGCGGGCCAAGGGACCCACTTGTTTTTCTAACTCCGTTAAGATATCATGGATTCGAATCAGATTTTGCTTCTCATCTTCCAGTTTTTTCTGTGCGATGGCTTTTCGCTTTTTAAATTTCACAATTCCGGCTGCTTCATCAAATAGCTCGCGCCGTTCTTCCGGTTTTCCGCTCAGAATTTTGTCGATCTGACCCTGACCGATGATCGAATACCCTTCCTTGCCAATTCCGGTATCATAAAAGAGTTCATTGACATCTTTGAGTCGACAGGCACT
>JAVXIV010000125.1:378-6393 GCA_036785645.1 Hungatella sp. | reverse complement strand
ATCTGTGTGAATCAATCTAGGTATTTCCACAAAACCCTGTTTACCGGCATAACGCATTTTTTCGCACAGCAAATGCTCACTGCCTACGTCACGAAGAGTTGTCACGCCAACACCAAATGCATTTTGCGCAGCTGCCAGTGCAAAATAAGAAATCAAATGATCATCAAAATACATGGCATCCGGTCTGTGCCGCCAAGAGCCGCCCAGATGAATGTGCATATCAATAAGTCCGGGTAATATCGTTGCATCTCCATAATCCTTAACCGTTTCATCGGGGTGATTTTTTTTCATTTCTTCCGCATTGCCAATTTCTAAGATTTTACCGTTTTGTACGAGTACTGCACTGTCGGTCAATACTGTTTTTCCATCACCTGTTACTATTGTTTTCGCTGCAAGTATCATAATTACGCTTCCTTTCTATGATAAGCTATGGATTGCTGCTTCCAATCGATTTAATCCCTCTTCCAATATCTCATGACTGGTCGCCAAACAAATTCTCACATGCCCTTCGGAACCCGGACCCAAGAACCGTGCTCCACCCGGGACAATCGATAACTTGAATTTTTCTTCTACATATTTTACAAAGTCAGCACTCACCATGTTGAGTTCCGAAATATCAGGAAAAACCACAAAAGTAGCATCCGGTTTTCTGCATTTGATATGTGGCATTTTAGAAAGTCTTGCAATTGCATAGTCACGATTTTTCTGCAAATGTGCAACATATTCATCAACCCAGTAGTAGCATTTATCCAAACAAGCAGTAGCTGCCACCTGAGAAAGGGACGAGATTCCACCAATCGTCGTAAGCACTCCCGATACATCTACAAGCTTGTCAAATAAGTCCTGATCATGGCAATATAAGCATCCCGCCCTAAGTCCTGCAATCCCAAAGCTTTTGGAAAATCCAAAGACTGATATCGTTTTACTGTTTCTTTCTCCGCCGAGTTCAATAATGCTATTGAACTTTGCATCTGAATAAACAATATCAGACCATATTTCATCATTCATAATATAAAAGCCATATTTCTCAGAAAGCTGTAGCATCAAATCCAAATCTTCCTTGGGGAAAGAAAGTCCCAGCGGATTGTGCGGATTGCAAAGCCCCAGCATTTTGGTCTTGGGTGTAATATATCGTTCCAACTTAGAAAAATCGATTCGTCCATCTATGATTTCCATGGGATAAAGCACCACACTTGCACCTGCATTTTTAACAGCTGTATGAAAGAGAAAATCTACCGGATCAAAAACAATTGCCTCATCACCCGGTTTTAAGATTGTTTTTGCAATAATATCCATCCCTCTGGCAGCGCTATCTACCGGCAGGATCAGCTCCGGATCAACGACTTCATTCTTTCGTTTCAGCAATGCTTCTGCTATGCTTTTTTTAAAAGACGGAAGTCCCAAATTAGGTGTATAAGAAAAATAGCCTTTTTGTGCATAATCTATGATTGCCTGCGTAATTTCCGGTGCCACCGGAAAGTCGGAATCAGCCGCCGTCAAAGGGATGACACCATCTGGCATCTCCGCCCATCTGCGGTTATATGCTCTTTCCTTTAAAACTGCAAAATCAATTTTTTTATTTGTAAATTCAGTCATATCAGTCCCCTTTTTTCTTTGATTAACAGGTTATTTTTATACCTGTCTCATATTTTTCATCATCAATGATAACTCTTATGTCAAACTCACCACTTAAGCCTCTTTTGTTGATGCTAGTTGAGGTATTTCTATCATCACTCTCAATAAATGTCCCACAGCATAATGCAGAAAGTCTTGTTGCATGTGCTGAAGTAGGAATGTAGTAGGAATGGGTTTCATTTTCATTTTCCATCATGAGCATGACCAGTTGTCCACGCTCAAATCTGGATTTCAGAGTAAAGCGATCCTTTTCATCAATAATATGTGCTTTACATTTTTCCGGCATCATCTTTCCACTTAGCGGCATTTCAATCACCGTTTCTGACTGGGCACTCACTCCCATATTTCCCAACTGCCTTACTGGTTTCAATTCCAAATTACTATTTTCATGATAAAGACTTAGCTTCTCCGCACGGTAGAAATTTCCCTCCACTTTGAGTTCCAGCATCACTTCATCACCCAAAATCTCGACAGTTATGCTCTCTCCCCTTGCCAAAGGATCACCCTTTTTAGCACCAATAAATTCCTCGGAAACTTCGCCATCATAAAACTGAATTCCACCGGAATGTACCATGTAATGGTTATCTGCATACCATTCTACATTGGATATGTAATCTGAGAAAAATTCAGTTCCCCGCTCTTTTCCATACTGCCAAACCTGCTCAATCGTCATGGCCTTCGTATCGATTTTATATCTTACGCCTCGTGAGTAATTGTCCCTATTCAAACGATACTCACGGACTATTTTAGAACGATAGTGGCCATTATCAAAACACATTACATCGCCATTCGGTGTAATAAGGGCCGAATGCTGCTCATATTGCCATTCAAATTTCTCGCCAATTGGGGTAAAGAAATATCGATCTACCCATGTTTTGTCCCAACCTGTCGGATCACCCAAAATCCAGTTCAGCTCACCACTTTCAAAATCAATATTGCAAATAATATCCATATGCCTTCCGGAAAGTGTCAATGAATTCGTATTCTCGTCATACCATATCGCATTGCAGTGAAACCAATCTTCATCGCTCCAGCTCCCGGATTTACCCATTCCCGGAACCAAAAAATCTTTTGCCCGCCATGTTTTTTTCACAACTCCCGTCTCTCGGTCAAGTAATACCGCCACATCCTCCAGCGTACCGGTAGCAAAG
Organism: Hungatella sp.; assembly: GCA_036785645.1. Classification (GTDB taxonomy): domain Bacteria; phylum Bacillota; class Clostridia; order Lachnospirales; family Lachnospiraceae; genus Hungatella_A. The sequence goes on along the minus strand of JAVXIV010000125.1, from coordinate 3,607 downwards.
TCATCGGTAAGAACCAGCAAATCACCATTGGGCATCTCCACTTGGTCGTGATGATAGCCGCCGTCAAGAGTGTACACCTTATATATTTTTCCTACCAAATCCATTTCATATAGTCCTGACATATAATACGGTATTTGTATCAACCGCTCGGTTCCGGTCAAAATATGCCCATTTTTAAGTCGCTTTATATCAAAAACGGTAGGTATACTGATATGCCATCTTACATCACCGTTTGCATCAAAGCCTGTAGCTCTATCTGTTAGCGCAGGTGAAAGAAATATCAATTCACCGTTTTTTAGATAATTAGCAGTGGATTTCATATAAATCAGCTTGGCAATATCACGCTCTATTGGTTTTGTGATGATTTGAAAGGTTCTGCTTTCACCTTGATATAAGCTGATCTCTACTGTATTTTCATAATCCGGATAAAGGCCCAGAACAGGAATTACATGAGATATTTCCGCTTTAAATGTATGCGCAATATTAGTTTCCTGTGTTTTTCCCTGTACTGTCAGCTTGATTGCCACAGGTTTTTCTGTTCTAAACAAAATCACAGCAGAGCATGGGCTGATGAGATAGGGATTTAAGCAGATCAAGGGAGTTTCAAAAGTAAATTCACCTTTTTCATATTCCTCAAGCATCTTTTTTTCCGCTATTTGTTGTCTTTTAATAATTCCCTCATCAAAAATATAATTAATTTCTTCGTTCATCTGCACTCCTATTTATTTTCATCAATTAGTTTAAAAATCTTGGTTTTTTGTTGAAGTCCTTGCATTCTGGCCAGCTCATTACCATTTTTAAACAGAATCATAGTTGGATAACCCGTTACCTGATATGCTTTGATTAAATCCCCATTTTTGTCAAAATCAACTTTTAAAATTTTTACAGCATCGCCAATTTCTTTTTCTACATCTCGCAGAATAAAACCAAGCATCTTACATGGTCCACAAGTTTGAGAAAAAAAGTCTGCCAGTACAAGTCCTTCTGAGAGTTCTTCTGCAAATTCCAGAGCATTTACTTCCTTAATCATTTTTTCTCACTTCCATTCTGAATTTCCTTCACATAATGTGAAGCTTCTTGTGCAGCAATTGCACCATCTGCGCATGCGGTTATGACCTGACGCAAATTTTTTTCAATACAATCTCCTGCGGCAAAAACACCTTTCATCTTTGTATGCATCTTGTCATCTACAGAAACATAGTGAGCGGAGTTCAGTATCTTATTTTTTTCTAAGAAATCTGTAATTGGTATCAATCCGATATACTCAAATACCCCATCACATTCCACTGTTTTTTCTTCTCCGGTTATCGTAGATTTTATCTTTACACCACAAAGTTTATCGTCTCCGGTAAATTTCAATACATCTTGAAAGGTCCATATTGTAACATTTGAAAAACTTCTTAGCCTTTCACAGGCAATCCTGTCAGCGGTCAAGTCATATAGCGTAATTAGGCTCAGATGGGTTACCGATGGTGCTAAAAAAGTAGCCTCTTCAACCGCCGAATTTCCTCCGCCGATCACCACTACCTCTCTATTGGCAAACTGTGCTCCATCGCATATCGCACACCAACTGATGCCATGACCAAGAAATGGAGCCTCCCCCGGTATATTGAGGCGCCTCGGTGAAGTCCCCGTGGCTACAATCACGGCATTGGCACCAATGACCTCATCATCTTCTTTGCATACCACCAGTTTCCCTTCCGTGTCTTCCTTAATTTCTACAACCGTTTTGTAATCAAATGTTACATGGTCAAATGACTGCACATGTTCAAACATTTGATAGGCTAAATCAGCACCCGGTATATTGCCTACGCCTGGGTAGTTTTGAATTTCATTTGTGTTAATGATCTGCCCTCCCGGAGCCAGTTTGTCAAGCAACAATACCTTCATATTTGCCCTAGCTGCATAAATGGCAGCGGTAAGTCCCGATGGACCTGCTCCCACTATGACTACATCATATTTTCTCATGATTGTCCTCTCATACTCTTTATTTTTTGTGTATCCCATCTTATTTCACTGGCTAAAGGTTGACATTAGTGTATGCAAAATGTATACTTTATTTAAATTACTTTTCATATATTTGTTTATTTTTCCAATATATCAATCATAGCATATGGCTAGATATTTGAATATTTTCAAATAGTTATGCCAGCCATAATTATTTGCCTATAACGCATTTTCTCAAGAAGGAGTTTGAAATATCAACCATGCTGAAAATCGACTATTTTTATTATGTAATTGAAATTGCAGAGGCAAAAAGTATCAGTAAAGCAGCCGAAAATCTATATATCACACAGCCCTATTTAAGTCTGGCACTAAAAAGGCTTGAGGAGGAGTTGGGTGTAAACCTATTCAACCGTACAACGCGAGGTGTGTTTTTGACAACAGCCGGAGAGAAATTCCTACAGTATGCCCAGAAGATTGTAGAAATCATATCTCAAGCGGAACATCTATCTGAAGAAATTGGTTTAGACTTTCAAAAGTTATCTGTTGCAAGTATGTATTCCTATACAACCATTGATTTATTCCATGAGTTTTCATCTCAAAAACATCTACAGGGGTGTCAATTTACTTATTCTGAAATGCCAAACCGCGAGGTCAGCGATTATGTATTTAGTGGAAATGCCAATGTAGGAATCCTATATACTTCCCTCATGGAATTAGAAAATTTCAAAAAGCAACTAAGCAATAAATCCATGACCTTTACATCACTAATTTCAGAACCGCTTTGCGCCGTGCTTAGTGCTGAGCATCCGCTCGCTCATTATAAATCTCTGACGCTGGAACAACTAAAAAGCTACAGCTTTATCATTGAAAAGGGGAAACAATTTGATAATAATTACTCTTATCAAAATAGTGCTTTTCCCGAACTACACAAACATTCTAATATCAGTACGCTCAATTTTGATAATAACCGAAGTCTGCTGTATTATCTTACGAAAAACTCTCGCAGTTTCTCTGTCGGACAAAAAATTCGGAATTTATACGGACCTTTTGTGAAGCAAAATCAACTATGCTATATCCCTCTGACCGATATACCCAATCAACTCATCACCGGATATATTACCAATCAATTAGCTGATTCCTCTATGCTCGAAGAAGGTTTTATTGACTTTTTGGAGCAATCCTATACTAAGCTTATCACCACTTTAATTTAGTACTATGATCGAGTCTATAAAACAGAAGAAGGGCTGCCACAATTCATGGCAGCCCTTCTTCTGTTTTAAAG
>JAVXIV010000125.1:0-368 GCA_036785645.1 Hungatella sp. | reverse complement strand
GTGATTGCTCATTTGAAGCTATCGGCAAGCCATAAAGAAGGACAAAGCCACCCAACATAGCTTTGCCCTTCTTTATGTTTAAAGCATCCTTCTCAATATCTCTTCCTCATCTTCATCCGGGTGATTCTGTATCGCCGACAAAATAGGGGCAATCAATTCAATATCTTCTTCCAGTGCATTGGCAATCAGTTCCGCGGACAAGCCTTTTTTCTGTTTTTTACGAATTTGAGAGATCAGTTTGTAAAGTTCGCCTTCTGCTTTTCCTTCTGCTTTTCCTTCTGCTTTTCCTTCTGCTTTTCCTTCTGCTTTTCCTTGCTTTAAAAGGGAATTTCGTACAGTAGTCTTATCGGATTCCCACATGGCCTCTC
>JAVXIV010000124.1:2263-6438 GCA_036785645.1 Hungatella sp. | reverse complement strand
CCATTGGAATTCTTATTTTACAGCCATGATCTACACCACGGATAATCGGATATCGCCTCTCCAACTGGTATTGCGGGATATTCTGATCTTGGGCAAGAGTCTTACCAATATCACCGATGCCAACGAGTTGGAAGCACTTGCTGAGCGGCAGCGAATTGCCCAAGTAATCAAATACGTGGTCATCATTATCTCGTCGGCTCCGGTGATTGTGGTATACCACTTCCTGCAAAAATATTTTGTGCAAGGGATTATGATCGGTTCGATATCCCAGCTTGCAATTATACCCTAATGCCTACCCATATGCGGTGTATGTATTCGGTTGAAGAGCTTCAAAATGTCAGTCTTTCCGGACCATTCAACTTTACAAAGGGTTGCAAATTGCTGCGCACCCATGGCTATAATTTAGTCGGAGAAAAAGAAGGAAGAGTGGATTACCAAACGTTGCTCTTTGATTTAAAAGAGGATCCCAAACAGGAAAAACCCATTCAGAACCAAGCGCTGCAAGAGCATTTCCAAAAGGAAATTGCGCGACATATGGCGGAAAACGATGCTCCTGCTGAACTTTATGATAGAATGGGGATATAATCCAAACCGGTAGGTGAGATAAGTACCGCAAGAAATAAAAAATTTCAAGGAGTAGAAAATAACTTTTGGAGAAGCATCCCCACCGGAGGTCTAACGACCTCCGGCTTTTTGTCTGCACTCAAAAAATAACGCTGCTATGGCGCTACGCCTAAAAAACCGTTAAAATAGACATAAAATCATACGAATATCTATCGTAATCGACAAATATGGAGATTCATACGAAATTTTACTTGCATTTAGCAAAGGAAGGCCGTATAATCCAGATAAGAAAAACGTTTTTGTAAGGGAGATGAAATCTTGGCAGGGATAAAAGATGTTGCAAAGAGGTGCGGCGTATCGATTTCAACGGTATCAAATGTTATTAATGGTAGCAGATACGTGAGCGAAGAACTCTGTGAAAAGGTTCATCAGGCAATTAAAGAATTAGACTATGAGGTTGATTTGCTTGCCCGAAGCCTAAAGAACAATAAGACTATGACCATTGGTGTTCTACTGACCTCCATGGATCGTATCTTTATTCCCCAAGTGTTAAGCGGAATGCAGCAAAGCGCCGAAGCGCATAAATATACCTGCTGATCTATACGACCAACGACGATTTGATTAAAGAAAAGAGATACTTTAAGATGTTGGTTAATAGTAAGGTTGATGGTATTATTATCGATTCTGTGGCGAATATAGACGATGATAAGTATTACAAGAGCCTCGCCAATACAGAAAAGGGAACAAAGAGGATTCCCGTGGTCAGCATTGAAAGAAACCTCAGTAAATATGGAATTTTTTCGGTATATGTCAATAATGTGCTTGGCGCGTATTTGGCAACCAAGCATCTTCTGGATAGCGGATGTAAGAGAATTATCCATATCGGCGGGCCTATGGGAATCGAAATGGTATTACATCGCACAACCGGATATCGCAATGCACTGCGGGAAGCCGGTATGGAAATTCTGCAAGATTATGAGTCCAACGGCGACTTTTCTCCTTTTAGTGGTTATCGCGAGTTAAAGAAATTCATTAATGGCGGAATCCAGTTTGACGGTATTTTTGCCGACAATGATCAAATGGCAATTGGTGCAATTAAAGCACTTAAGGAAAACGGATATAAAATCCCCGGAGATGTAAAAGTAGTTGGCTTCGACAATACCTTTGTTTCATCCATTGTAAAGCCAGCATTAACCACCATTAATGTGCCAAAGTATCGAATGGGTTGGGAAGCTACTGAAACTTTATGTATGCTCATGAATGATCCGGAAAAAGAAATGAAGTCGTTTTCTATGGAGCTCGTTGCCAATTTGCTTGAGCGAGAGTCAACCAATGGAGCAGAGTTAGAAAACTGGGATTTGGAAGGATGGTGAGGAGAAGCAGTTTTTAGCATATCAAAAAAACGTTTTTCTGGTTCGACAAAGAAGAAAAATTAATTTGGAGGAAAATGAAATGAAAAAGCTGTTAGCGTTGTTATTGGTATCCACAATGTTGTTTTGTTGTGCGGGCTGTGCCGCACCGGCCAGCTCCTCTAGTGCACCCTCACAGGCAGATACAGCAAAAACTGAGAGCAAAACAGAAGAGAGCAAGGTCGAATCCACTGCTGAAATGGCAAAGGAAATTGATTTCTATGCAGCAATTTTGAAGGAAGAGGGCTGTACAGAAGCGGTAAAAGGATTTACGGAAAAAACCGGTATTAAAGTCAATGTGCATTCCTATGACTCCGCGGATTTTGTGCAGGCATTCATGGTCGCTTCAAACGGTGGAAGCCCCGTAGATGTCATGCTGCTGAATGGGCAGGATGTACGCGCTTTTACCAAGAACGGCTTATTGCAGGATGTCAGCAAGCTTCCAGCAGTTGCGCGTTTGACAGATGCTGCGATAAACCAATATACTTTAAATGGTAAGTTGTATGGAATTGGCGCAAAGGGTGGAAATTCATCTGGCGTCTATGTGAATTTGGACGTTCTTAAAAAATATCAGGTTGAACCACCTAAAACTATGCAGGATATGATTGATATCAACAATAAATTGAAGGCAGATGGCTTGTCCTTCTTTGGCTTTGGCGGCGGAAACAAGTATATGTGGCCCATGTGGTATTTCTCCGCTTTTGCACAAACCTCCGATGATAAGCCCATCGAGAGAACAGAGGAAATCCTTACCGGAAAGGCGAAGTTCACAGATCCGGATTCTATTGAGGCATTTAAAGTTATTGAAACTCTAGCAAAGGAAAATATGTTTCAACCCGGTTTTAACGGTACGGACAGTGACGGAGGCAAAGCAATTTTTGTCAATGGACAGTCAGCCGCGTACTATGGTGGAACGTGGGAAATCAGTGGACTCAGAGATGCTGGCATGGAAAATATTGAGCTAATCCCATTCCCAATTGTAAAAGAAGGCGCAAAATCGATCCAAACCGGTAACGCTTCAGACGGTGCCTACACCATTTATTCAAAAATCGATCCGGCACGGCAGTCGGCTGCAGAGGCGTTTATCGATTATATGGCAAGTGACGAAACCGTTACTTCTTTTAGAACCAGTGAAAGTGCTGATTTGAGGGATTATTCCAGAGTAAACTGTAACAAAAATGTGCCTATAGCCGATCCGTCGGATCCGCTGAACTTAGCACATATGGAGTTTTTAGAGACCATGACCTTCACCCATCTCGACTGGATTTATCCTCCGGAGATCACCTCAGAGCTTCAAGATACTCTGCAAGCACTTACGGGGTTGCAAATTACACCAGAGGATGCAGGGAAGCAAATGCAGGTTGTGATGGATAAGCTTTTGGCAGATGGCTATGACTATAACGCCGTCACACAAATGAAAAAATAGTATTTTGGAATTGGTGTATGGAAGCGGTCATGCGCCGCTTCCGTTCCAAAATCAAGACGAATGGGAGTGAACAAGTTGCTTAAATCGAAAAAAAAGCGGGACACCTTGGTAGGATATTTGTTTTCCCTGCCCGCACTCTGTCTGTATGCTGTGTTTACGATCTATCCGTTTTTTTACGGTATTTATATATCGTTTTGTAAATGGGATGGATTTAACGAGCCGCAGTTGATTGGTGTGGATAATTATATTTGAATTTTTCAGGATCCAAAGGTCTTCGAGGCCTTGTCCCACAATGTGATCTATGCGGTTGGAACTGTCACGGTAAAATTGGTTTTGGCGTTTTTGATCGCATTAATTTTAAACAAGAAACTCAAGGGTATTACCGCCTTTAGAACCATCTTTTTCACGCCCGTAGTTATCTCATTTGTAGCAATAGGCGCGGTGTGGACTTGGATATTTAACCCGACACAGGGAATGCTGAATGGCCTCTTGGAAGCAGTCGGTCTCATGAATCCACAAAATCCTATTGCATGGCTGGGAGATCCGAAATATGCCCTGCTTTCTGTCATGGTTGTGGATGTTTGGAAATGGCTAGGGTATCACATCGTTCTGTTCTTGGCAGGACTGCAAACCATATCGGGAGATCTGTACGAATCTGCATCTATTGACGGAGCCAATGGATTTCAAAAAATGATCTACATTACCATTCCCCAAATCAAGAATGTATTTTATATTAATCTGACTTTTTGCTTGGTGGGTGCATTTAATGTTTTCGA
>JAVXIV010000124.1:0-2253 GCA_036785645.1 Hungatella sp. | reverse complement strand
CCAAGGGCGGTCCTTATGGTACAACCGAAGTAATCGCAAAATATATTTATGATACGTCCTTTGGATCAACCAATATGTTTGGCTATGCCACTGCGATTTCCATTTTCGTTTTTGCGCTCATGCTCATTGTCACCTTGGTGATTTTGAAATTCATGCGAAAAGCAGAGGAGAGCATGTGATATGAAAATAAAAAAAAGACTGTTTACTTTTTTTAATTATTTTGTTCTCAGCGCAATATCCATTACGATTATTGTTCCGCTGGTGTGGGTCTTGGGAAATGCGTTGAAATCCGATAAGGATATCCGCACCAACATGGCAAATATCCTTCCGTCTCCCGGAGAATGGCAATTCAGCAATTTTGCGGAGGCATGGAAAAGAGGAAATATCGGACAAGCGGTTGTGAACAGCGTGATTATCACGGTGATTAGTGTGTCTCTTATCTTAATTGTGTCCTATTTAACGGCGTACGCGATCGCAAGAATCAAATTTAAGGGAAGTAATGTGATTTTTACGCTTTTTGTGTCCATGATGATGGTGCCTCTTGCTCAAGTGGTTATGATTCCGCAGTATAAACTGATCACTTCGCTAAACCTCGTCAACACCTATCCGGGAGTGATTTTGCTGTATATTGCAGGAGGAATTCCCTTCTCAGTGTTTCTGTTGTCCTCGTTTTTAAGAACAATTCCTTCGGAGATCGATGAGGCTGCATCCATTGACGGCTGCAATAGAATGCAGATTATTATTAAAATCCTATTGCCCCTTTCCAGACCGGGGCTGGCAACCGTAATTATTTTCCAAAGCATGAGTATATGGAACGATTATTTTACACCATTAATTTACTTGCAATCGGCAGAGATGCGTACCATTACCCTATCACTCAAAAATTTTATGGGTCAGTGGGGACTGGTAGATTACAACAGACTTTTTGCGGCCATCGCAATGGTGACTTTCCCAATTGTTTTAGTGTATGTCATTTTTCAAAAACAGTTCATCAGTGGACTGACTTCAGGTTCAGTAAAAGGATAAAGGAAGCAAATTAAATTATGAATACTGCAAATATGATTAAAGAAACCTATGAGAAGAACCAAGGAATTTTTCGCTTGATTCCGGTTTTTGTGCCTCGCAGATTTTCAAGCCCAGGAAAAAGACTTCGCCTGCATCCAGATGATTACTATGCGCTGGGTACGAGCAGAGGAGCTATAAAAGAGCGCTGGTTTTCCAGTGTAATACGCTGTATGAACGGAGAGTTGGCGGCTGAAGATGAAGGCCTCAGCTATGTGTCCTATTCCAATAATCCGGAGGATAAATTCACACTCAAGGATGCCGTCAGCGAACTGGGTGCCGATATTATCGGTGCCGAGCTTATGGAGAAATACGGCACATGGCCAATGTATTCCAAGTTTTTTGACTATAGCACACCCTTGTTTCATCATTTACATCTCGGTTTTGAAGACGCCGCAAAGGTGGGTAGGCTGGGAAAGCCGGAGGCCTATTATTATCCGCCGCAATACAACAATGTGGAGGGGATTTTTCCTCATACCTATTTTGGATTCAATCCGGATGTGAAAAAGGAAGATGTGAAAGAGCGCTTGGCAAAGTATGAAACAGCAGACGGTCGAATCACAGAACTTTCCAGAGCATATAGAATCCAGCTTGGAACCGGTTGGTATACACCTCCCGGAGTGGTTCATGCACCAGGTTCTTACTTGACATACGAGCCGCAATGGAATTCTGACGTGAATTCCGTATATGAGAATATCACCGCAGGGGAAGTTTACCCGTATAGTATGTTGGTTGAAAACTGTCCGGAGGACAAACAACGGGATCTTGACTATGTAATCGAGCTGATGGATTGGGAAAAGAACATAGACCCTCATTATAAGGAGCATTATTTCCGCGCTCCGATTGTGATTGCCGATAATGAAGAGTATATGGAAAAATGGGTGGTTTATGAGAACGACTACATTGCGGCAAAAGAACTGACCATTAAACCGGGTAAATCCGCAGTAATTTGCGATTCTGCTGCCTACGGCTGCATTATTGTGCAAGGACACGGAAAAGTGGGAACCTATCACGCAGAAGCAGCTGGAATGCTGCGATTTGGACAACTCAGTGCAGACGAGTATTTTGTCGGTGAATCGGCAGCACAAAAAGGCGTTCTTATTGAAAATCATTCTGCGTTTGAACCACTGGTGATGCTAAAGCATTTTGGCCCCAATAACAAAGATGTACCAAAAAAGGAGTAATAAAATG
>JAVXIV010000123.1:0-6465 GCA_036785645.1 Hungatella sp. | reverse complement strand
CTGCTTACCTCAACGGTTATGACCGGCTGTGGCAAGAAACCTGCGGATGGTACAGCAGAGGGAAGCAAAGCGGCTGCGGCGGAGACTACGGAAACTTCTGATCAATCCGTATACAAGATGTTGTATTCCGGAGAAGTGACTACGTTGAATTACTTGGTTACCTCTAGGATAACGGATCAGAAGATCGGTGCCAACTGTATCGATACCTTGATTGAATACGACTCCAAAGGTCAGGTGAAAGAAGGTCTGGCAAAAACCTGGAATTATGATGAAGCAAGTCTCACGTGGACGATGAATTTAAGAGATGCCAAATGGGTGGATCACACCGGAGCAGAAGTTGCAGATGTTACGGCTCAGGATTTTGTGGATGCTATGAAATACGAATTGACACCGGAATATGAGAGTGTCAATGTGCAGAATCTGTTTGGTATCATTGCCAATGCAGAAGAATATTATAATGGCTTGGCATACAATGGTGCTGCAGACGAAGAAGGCAAGATCTGGGCTCCGATTGATTTTGCAGAAGTTGGAGTCAAAGCAGTGGATGCACATACTTTAACCTATACGTTGGCAAAAGAAGTACCGTACTTCCTTTCTTCTCTGGTCTATGTTGTTTATATGCCGGCTTATGGTCCACAGCTTGCAGAACTGGGCAAAGAGTTTGGTACAGCTGCAGATAAGATGTATTATAACGGTGCCTACTATCTGGCAGAATTTTCTCCTCAGGAGAAACAGGTACTAAAGAAGAACCCATCAAACTATGATGCAGCCAATGTATTTGTCGGTGAGGTTCAGAAGATTTATAATGCAGAAGCCAATACGATTGGGCCGGAGATGGTAAAACGCGGTGAGATCGATTATGCGGAATTGACCTCAGATTTATTGGATGACTGGCTGAGCAATGAAGAGACCAAGAATTTGATCAGCAGAGATCGTCCTAAGACCGATTATTCATATTTCTATTGTTTTAACTTTGACCCTCAGTTTGATGCAGAATATGAGCCGGATAACTGGAAAAAAGCAGTCAACAACGAAAACTTCCGTCAGGCATTGGCGGCAGGATTAAACAGAACGAAAGAAGTATCCGTTTTGGAACCCAATGCTCCGGATGACTATATTATCAATACGATTACGCCAACCAAATTCGCATTCAACGCAGATGGCAAAGATTATACCACAATTGGAGATGCAGCTAATTTGGGCAATACCTATGACGAAGCCAAAGCGGTGGAGTACAAGAAAACCGCGATGGAGGAATTAACTGCAGCAGGTACCACTTTCCCGGTTAAAGTCTTGATGCCATACAATCCAACCGTTGTAAACTGGGATAAAGAATGCCAGATCGTAGAGCAGCAGATGGAAACCTTGCTGGGAGCAGATTTTATTGATATTATCGTAGAAGCCGGCTCAACCGACAACTATTTGACTGAAGTACGCTGTGCCGGGAAATATGCCTTTATGAAATGTGGATGGGGAGCGGACTATGCAGATCCCGAGACCTGGACAGATCCATTCTATCAATCTAAAGGGAAACAAGGTTATGATCGGGGTTACAAATATGGCTTTATGGCAAAGGCAATTGAAGAAGGAACTCCGTCTGCAGATGCTGTATCCGAATATTTTGCCTTAGTAGATGCAGCCAAAGCGATTAAGACAGATACGAATGCTCGTTATGAAGCATTTGCAAAAGCAGAAGCTACCTTGATTAATCATGCATTAGCGATTCCGTTTAGTATTTCGGTTAGTCCCTATATCGCCAATAAACTAAATGTATTTGAGGGACAGTATGCACCATTTGGAGTATCCGGACTGAGATATAAGGGTCAGCATTTATTGGATCACTATGTATCTATGGATGAGTTTGAAGTGAATAAAGCAAAATAGTAATCGTAAATGTTTTTTTGAAATAAAGCACAAAGGAGTTACGCATAGATGTTAAAATACTTAGCGAAACGAATCGGACGTTCTTTTCTTACCTTGGTTATCATTTTGACAATTGTATTCTGTTTACTGCGCCTGATGCCAGTCGAGGGCTATTTCCCGAACTTTGAGAAGATGACCCCCCAGCAGATTCAGGTGGGGTTACAGGAGATGGGGTTGACGGATCCATTGCCGGTACAGATTTTCCATTTCTTCCGGGATTTATTACATGGGGATCTGGGGGTATCCAGAATCTACCGTGCCAATGTATCCGTATCTTCCATTTTGTCAAGCAAGGTTCCGGTATCGATTAAGCTGGGTTTGCTTTCCATGCTAGTCTCACTTCTCGTGGGACTTCCTATGGGGGCATTGATGGCAAGGTATAAATTCAAATGGTTTGACAAAATAGGAACCTTATTTATTGTTTGTATTCAGGCAGTGCCTGCGGCAGTATATTTTCTGTATATGCAGTTATATGGTACGCAGCTTCTGAATGTGGGATTGCTGTTTCAGATTGATGATCCCAAATACTGGATCTTGCCGGTGATATCGATGTCATTGGGCAACATTGCATTCTATGGGATGTGGCTGCGCCGTTATATGGTAGACGAGAGTAATAAGGATTATGTAAAGCTGGCGAAAGCGAAAGGCGTATCGGAGGGTGGTGTGATGTTTAAACACATCTTCCGCAATGCCTTTGTTCCGCTTGCACAGTATATTCCCACTGCATTTTTAAATACGGTAATTGGCTCGATTTATATTGAGTCGCTTTATAGTATTCCCGGTATGGGAGGACTGCTGGTCACGGTTATTAAAAAACATGACAATACGATGGTGCAGGGCATCGTATTGCTCTATGCCTGTGTTGGAGTATTGGGTTTGTTGATGGGAGATCTTCTGATGGTCTTGCTGGATCCAAGAATTAGTCTGGTCAAGAAAGAAGGTGACCGATGATGAAGAAACCGGAGGATTTATTTTCATTCGAAGAATTTAATGAGGCTGAGGCAGAAAAAACCGGTTACAGTAACTATTCTTATTGGCACAGTACTCTGCAGGCTTTTTTGAAGAACAAGGGCGCAGTGCTGCTGCTCATTCTTCTCTTGGCTCTGCTGATTTTTACGTTTATTCAGCCCTATCTGCCCAATCAATACGATCCCAACTTAATCATCAATGATGCCAGTGGGATGCAGTATCGGAATATTCCGCCGGGAGAGCAGTTTATCTTGGGAACCAATTCCATCGGTCAGGATCTGTGGGCACGTATCTGGGCAGGAACCAGAACTTCTCTGTTCATTGGTTTAGCCGTAGCACTTGCAGAAGCATTGATCGGCATCACAGTCGGTGTGATTTGGGGTTATGTGCGAAAAGCAGATTTTATTTTGACAGAGCTTTACAATATTATCGATAATATTCCCAATACGATTATCTTGATTTTGATTTCCTATATTTTAAAGCCCAGTGTTCAGGCCTTGATCTTTGCAATGTGCCTGACCGGTTGGATTCAGATGGCAAGATTTATTCGCAATCAGATTCTGATCATCCGCGATCGAGATTACAATGTTGCCAGCCGCTGCTTAGGAACCCCTACGTGGAAGATCATCTTGAAGAATTTGCTTCCCTATTTGGTATCGGTGATTATGCTTCGGATGTCACTGACGATACCCTCTGCCATTGGCAATGAAGTATTTATCACTTATATTGGCTTGGGACTTCCGGTAGACACGCCTAGCCTCGGTAATCTGATCAATGAAGGGCGCGCCTTGATCACCAGTGCGGCACTTCGCTATCAACTGGTTTATCCGACTATCATTTTGTCTTTTGTAACCATATCATTCTACATCATTGGAAACGCATTTTCGGATGCGGCAGATCCGAAGAATCACGTATAAGGAGGGATGAACCATGGAAGATAAGATGTTGACGGTAGAAAATTTAGAAATCAAATTTGAACTGCGCGGCAAGACCTTGAATGCAATCCGTGAAATATCTCTGGATTTATACAAAGGTGAGATTTTGGCGATTGTAGGTGAGTCGGGAAGCGGTAAATCGGTATTTACCAAATCCTTTATGGGACTTCTGGATCCAAATGGTCATGTGACCTCCGGTAAAGTAGTTTATTACGGCGCCGATGATGGGAATCCCATCGAACTGACTGCATTGAAAAAAGAAAAAGACTGGCTGAAAGTACGCGGTCATGAGATTGCGATGATTATGCAGGATCCTATGACCAGTTTAAATCCATTAAAGACGATTGGTATGCAGATTATGGAAGCAGTTTTGATTCATCAGAAGGTGAATCGCACAGAGGCCAAGAAGAGGACACTGCAGTATCTGGTGGATGTGGGAATTCAGGAACCGGAACGTAGATTTTCTCAATACCCCCATGAGTTTTCCGGTGGTATGCGCCAACGTGTTGTGATTGCAATTGCGATTGCCTGCAATCCGCAGATTCTCATCTGTGACGAGCCAACGACGGCACTCGATGTTACAATTCAAGCACAGATTTTAGATTTGCTGAAAGAAATCCGCCATAAATATAACTTATCTATTATCTTGATTACTCATGATCTGGGCGTTGTTGCCAATATTGCAGACCGCGTGGCGGTGATGTACGCAGGAGATATCATTGAGATCGGAACCGGTGAAGATATTTATTATGACGCAAGGCATCCGTATACCTGGGCATTGCTATCTTCCCTGCCGCAGGTAGGCGTAAAGGGCACGGATCTCTTTTCGATCCCGGGGACTCCGCCAAACCTCTATGCAGAGGTGAAGGGGGATGCATTTGCACCTAGGAATCCACAGGCACTCAAGATCGATTTCTTGGAACGACCGCCTTATTTTGAGGTATCACCGACTCATAAGGCGAAAACTGGGCTCTTGGATCCAAGAGCACCCAAGGTGGAGCCACCGCCGGTCGTTGCAAAAATCCGAAATGGGGGTTTAAGCTGATGGAACGAGAAATATTGCTGGAAGTTAAAAATCTGAATGTCACATTTGGCGAACATAAGAAGAAATATGAAGCGGTACGCAATGTCAATTTCAAGATTTATAAAGGAGAAACGTTTGGACTGGTGGGAGAATCCGGTTCCGGTAAAACCACCATCGGAAGAGCAATTATGCGTATTCTTCCAAGTGCGGGCGGAGATATTTTATATAAGGGTCACCAGATTAATGGTAAGATTCCGGAGTCACTGGATCGACAGGTGATCAAAGAGATCCAGATGATCTTTCAGGATCCGCAGGCTTCGCTCAATGAGCGGGCCAAGGTCGATTATATTATCAGTGAAGGTTTGATGAATATTGAATCAAATTTGTCAGATACGGAACGCAAGAATCGAGTAGATCAAGCTCTGATGGATGTAGGATTGTTACCGGAATTTGCCAGTCGTTTCCCACATGAATTTTCGGGTGGACAGCGGCAGAGAATTGGAATTGCCCGTGCCCTCATTATGAATCCGGAATTTATCATTGCTGATGAACCGATTTCTGCACTAGATGTATCAGTTCGTGCTCAGGTGCTGAATCTTTTGGCGGACATGCAGAGAAAACGGCAGATCACGTATCTGTTTATTGCTCATGATCTATCGGTGATGCGCTTTATTACGGATCGCATTGCAGTCATTCACAAAGGCGAGATTGTCGAGATGGCAGATACTGAAGAACTGATTACCCATGCCATTCATCCTTATACGAGAGCCTTGATCTCGGCGATTCCTATGCCGGATCCCAGACATGAACGGGAGAAAAAGCTACTGGTCTACGATCCAAATATGCATGATTACACGGTAGATAAAGCGGAGTGGTGTGAAATCCGTCCGGAGCATTATGTGCTGGCCAGTCAGAAGGAAGCGCAGGAATATCGGGAACTATATCAAAGCTAATTCCATAAAAAAGGACAGTGTAACCGAGTCTTACGGTAGACTGTTCTTATTTTATGAAGATGATGGAGATGCAAGATGACTTATGGAATCATAAATAAACCGGTGGCAACGATTTATGAAGTAGCACAGAGAGAGAAGCAGCAAGTGGACGGTTTGGTTTCGACGATTGCAGATGAGGGACTTTATGGTACGGCAGTTGTCGTAACCGGGGAAGCCGAGCTGGGATTTCTGCCGGTCAAAACATTTTATGGTTATACCGGATATCTGCCTGCAGAAGATATAAACATGGTTTCGGAGCAAGAGCTGCGTGCTTGGGAAGCCTGCGATCAGATGGTGATCAGTGGATTTTGCGTGGATATCACAACCTTGCCTAAGGTGCAAGCTGTGCGCCTGATCAGTCTCTACCGTGGGGCATTGGTTCGTGTGGTAGAGTTTGAGTCCCAGACGAGCGGCTGGGCGAAGGTGATGCTAGTGGATGGCAGCGCTGGTTATATGAGAAATCAATATTTGTGGAAAAAAGAGTTTTCCGAGGCAGGAGTGTGGACAACGAAGCTTCCACAGAAACAAATCGTGGAGGAAGAAGCATTTCGCGTAGCGGTAACGGACACGGCAAAAACCTATCTGGGCATTTCCTATCGTTGGGGGGGACGATCCACGGCCG
>JAVXIV010000122.1:4021-6579 GCA_036785645.1 Hungatella sp. | reverse complement strand
CGAGAAAACGGATGGCTAGATATAGATAATATGTGGTTTTGAGGGTATATTAATTCGGAGAGACGGGGTGTGGCTCAGCTTGGCTAGAGCGCCTGGTTTGGGACCAGGAGGTCGCAGGTTCGAATCCTGTCACCCCGATTTATCTAATATGCGCGAGTGGCTCAGTGGTGGAGTACGACCTTGCCAAGGTCGGGGTCGCGGGTTCGAGTCCCGTCTCGCGCTCTTTTGTTGAAGTAAGGAATCTTGTAAATTGAGATTCCTTTTTTTGTGTCCATAAGCTGTAGACAGTATAAGGCTAAAGTAAAAAAGCTGGTTGAGGATCTATTTGAGAAGGATAAGCGAATCGAGAAGTTACAGGAAAAAAAGATGGCAACTTCCTAAAAATAAAATGTAAAAAGTAGTAGCATTACTAATTCTTGTACGGTATAATTATGTACAAGTGATGAAAAGTTTTAATGTATGAATTTTGAAAGTGCAGACAAGCACAGAGCGAGGAAAAATATGAGCG
Organism: Hungatella sp.; assembly: GCA_036785645.1. GTDB lineage: Bacteria > Bacillota > Clostridia > Lachnospirales > Lachnospiraceae > Hungatella_A. The sequence goes on along the minus strand of JAVXIV010000122.1, from coordinate 6,071 downwards.
AAAAAGGTTATATTCCACCATATACTATATCAGATAAAATAGTAAATTTAATTTCTCATATTACTGAAATAATAACCAAGATCACAATAAATGATAATATGAGCAATAATCCAAGGCTTAGAAGAGATAACCGTATCCGCACCATCCATGCATCATTAGCGATAGAAAATAATTCATTGTCCTTGGATCAGGTTACAGATATCATTAACGGAAAGAGGATTCTTGGTGCACCAGATGAAATATGTGAAGTAAAGAATGCATTTGAAGCATACAATAAACTTTTGGAGCTGAATCCATATTCGATAAAGGATATGTTATTAGCCCATAAAGTGCTGATGAATGAGCTCACAAAGGAAGCGGGAACATTTCGAAGTGGTGGTGTAGGAGTTTTTGCAGGGAAGCAACTGGTTCATATGGCACCTCCCGCAAATCAAGTACCACATTTGATTAAAAAATTGGTAGATTGGGCAAAAAAAGCAGATGTTCATCCACTAATAAAAAGCTGTGTGTTTCATTATGAATTTGAGTTCATTCATCCTTTTGCCGATGGTAATGGTAGAATGGGGCGTATGTGGCAGACACTATTGCTGTATAAATGGAAGTCGTTGTTTGGGTGGTTGCCTATTGAAACACTAATTAGGGAACGGCAAGAAGAATATTATAAAGTGCTTGGAGAATGTGATCACAGTGCTGATTCAGGAAAATTTGTAGAATTTTTGCTGACTACAGTTTATGATGCATTAAGGGAAATAGCAGATACCGAACAAGTCACCGCACAAGTGACCGAACAAGTAAAAAAGTTGTTAGAAGTTATGGATGATAAGGAATATTCGACTAGGGAAATGATGGAGTTGTTAGGATTAAAGCACAGACCGTCCTTTAGGGATAATTATCTATTGCCGGCATTGGAACTGGGATATATTGAAATGACGATACCTGACAAGCCAAATAGTAGTAAGCAGAGATATAGAAAAATTTGAAATATATAATTGTTGAGTTTGAAATAGCATGATACAATTGTAATTATATAGGTATCTATTTTAGAAAGGAAGGCACTTATGAAAAGATTTTTGAGACTATGGGCAGTAGCAGTAATGGCAGGGATTTTAGTAATGGGAAGCAATCTGGTGAGTTATGCAGCGGACATTCAGGACGTGTACCTCACATTTTCAGGCACCCAACCACAAGTAGGACAATCCGTTGGGGAGATTACGGTTCAAAGCAGTCAAAATGATTTGTATTTTGTGCGCTATACCGGGTATCGCAATGATTCATCCTACTGGGAAGAGGGAGAGGTACCCAGAGTGCGTATTGAACTGTATACGCAGGGGGGGAATCTGTTTAACTGTAATGGAAAAGATCATTTTTCGTTATCCGGCATGGGAGCCAAATACTTATCCGCAAGAATCCTGGATGGTGGTACTGCCATGGAATTGACGGTTACCTTGAGTAGAATCGAAAGTGCATTAGAAGCACCGTCAGATTTATACTGGGAGGGGCATCACGCAGAATGGGACGAGATTCAGAATGCGGATCAATATGAGGTTTCTCTGTATCGCAATGATAATCATTTGACTACCGTCAGAACCGGCAATACTTCCTATAACTTTAGGAATCATATGGAACGCAGTGGTGATTATTATTTTCGAGTGCGATCCATTGACCGGGACGGAAACCGCAAAGGAGCTTGGTCGGAGTATTCGGATGAGACTTATGTGGATCGCAACGATTATGAGAGCAGTTCCGGCAGTTCCTACAATGATAATCATAGTCCCAATTGTTCTGTCTATACCCCCTATCCGACCAATGAATGGCGCAGAGATCAGGTGGGATGGTGGTATCGTCATGGAGATGGTTCCTATGTGAAAAATGGATGGGAACAGGTCAAGGGAATCTGGTATTACTTTAATGACAAAGGATATATGTGTACGGGATGGGTTTTTGTAAAGGATAAGTGGTATTACTTAAATGCAGACGGTGCCATGTTAAGCAATACCAGAACACCGGATGGTTATTATGTGGATGCTTCGGGTGCATGGATACAAAACAC
>JAVXIV010000122.1:0-3921 GCA_036785645.1 Hungatella sp. | reverse complement strand
CTCAAATCAGATCTCAAATAGGACCTTGGAAGAGATGTATAAAGGACCCGGATACCATCGTTAGTTTCATATAAAATTCGATTTTGAAAATGAAGGATCGGAAGTCTGTGCAGAGCTGGGCTTCCGATTCTTTTTACTCTTTTATCATTGTATTTTCCTTGTTTTATCATGGCGATTGTACTATAATGGTAAGAATTGCTAGAAGATGGGAGCTATCAGTCATGATCGGATTAGGCACAATAGTAAATATAGCAGCAATTGGAATCGGCGCTACAGTTGGTTTGCTGATCAAAGGCGGATTATCCAAACGCTTTCAAGATACCGTGACGACAGCGATTGGATTATCCACCATGTTTATCGGAATTTCCGGTGCACTGCAGGGATTATTGGTGATTCGCGGTGCAGAGATTGCAACGCAGAACACCATGCTGATGATCGCATCTCTGATTCTCGGGGCGCTGCTTGGAGAATGGATTGATATTGAGTTACGCTTAGAACAGTTTGGAATCTGGTGTAAATCTAAAATCCCGGTATCCGGAGATCAAAATACGACGTTTGTAGAGGGATTTGTCACCAGTTCCCTGCTTTTCTGTGTCGGAGCGATGGCAATTGTCGGCTCCTTGGAGGATGGGTTAAACCATAATTACAGCATTCTGTTTGCCAAATCGGTTATGGATGGTGTGATGGCGATTATTTTCACAGCATCTCTGGGAATCGGAGTTTATTTCTCGGCATTTTCCGTGCTAGTCTATCAGGGATCCATTACGTTATTGGCGGGAATTGTGAGACCATACTTAAGTGATTTGGTGATTGGTCAGATGTCTTGTGTAGGTTCTGTTTTGATCTTTGCCTTGGGCATCAATCTGATCTTTGGGCAGAAGATCAAGATCGGCAACTTGCTGCCGGCGATGTTTGTACCACTGTTTTACAGCTTGATACGTTTGTTGTTTTAAAGAAGAAAATGGTGAAATAGGAGATAAAGAGCATGCAGTTTGCAAAGAGAATGGATCGGTTTGGAGAAGGGATTTTCTCTGCTTTATTAGAAATCAAGAGACAAAAAACAGAGCGTGGAGAGACGGTGATTGACTTGAGTGTGGGGACTCCCAATATACCGCCTGCGGATCACATTCGAGAGGCACTTTGTAAAGCGGCCGCGGATCCGCAGAGTTATGTTTATGCAATTCATGATCAAGCTGCTTTGTTGGAAGCGGTTGCAGTCTGGTATCAGAGGAGATATGGGGTGGTTTTAGACCCTAAGACTCAAGTTTGTTCCCTGCTTGGCTCGCAGGAGGGATTGGCTCATATTGCATTGTCGATCGTAGACGAGGGCGATGTGGTATTGGTTCCGGATCCTTGCTACCCGGTATTTGCAGACGGACCGCGGCTTGCCGGAGCAGAACTTTATTATATGCCCCAGAAGAAGGAAGATCATTACCTCATACAACTGGATCAGATTCCGGAAGAGATCGCAAGAAGAGCAAAACTCATGATCGTATCTTATCCGAATAATCCGACTACGGTGATGGCACCGGATCACTTTTATGAAGAACTGATTGCATTTGCCAAACATTACGATATTATGGTTCTTCATGATAATGCTTATAGTGAACTGGTATTTGACGGGCAAAGGTCCGGGAGCTTCCTGCACTTTCCGGGAGCTGCAGAGGTAGGCGTGGAATTTAACTCGCTGTCGAAGACCTATGGTCTGGCGGGTGCGCGCATCGGTTTTTGCGTAGGCAATGCAGAAGTGGTTGCGCATTTGAAAACTTTAAAATCCAATATGGATTATGGAATGTTTTTACCGCTTCAGCAAGCGGCAATTGCTGCGATCACCGGAGACCAGGCTTGTGTGGCGGTGACCAGAGCAGCCTATGAAAAACGACGCAATATCTTATGCGATGGCTTAAATGCAATTGGCTGGGAGGTAAAAGCACCGGAGGCAACTATGTTTGTGTGGGCGAGAGTCCCGGTACGCGATCAATCTTCTGTGGAATTTGCCATGAATTTGGTAGAGAAGGCGGGTGTTATGGTGACTCCGGGCAGCGCATTTGGTCCATCGGGAGAAGGCTATGTGCGCTTGGCATTGGTTCAGGATGAGAAGGAACTCAAGCAGGCAATCGAAGCAATCGATCGAAGCGGAATACTAAAAGGTTGATACATATGCAAAAAAGATATATTTGGAGTGGAATTTGGCTCTTATACGTGGGATTTATATTTTGCAATTCCCTGACACCTGCGACGCTATCCTCACAGCAAAGCGGTGCAGTGTTGTTGGCGGTACAGGAAGTTTTGCGAGATGTGGGTTTGGAATACAGCGGAATTACAGAACACATTGTGCGTAAATCTGCACATTTTGCAGAGTATACGTTGATGGGAATGTTGCTTTACAAAACAATATCACAATATGAACTGGGCAGAGAACTGCGTATGGCGGTTCAGGCACTGCTTACTTTTTTGGTACCATTTTGTGATGAGACCATTCAGTTATATGTAGAGGGACGATCCGGCCAGGTGAGCGATGTCTGGCTAGACGTGGTAGGTGTGGTATTTGGAACAATTGTTGTGATGGGATATCGTGCATATCGATGCAGAAGAAGGAGTATAAACCATGATAAAAAATTATAAAATGGTATTACAATATGATGGCAGCCGTTATGACGGGTGGCAGAAACAGGGCAATACAGACAATACCATTCAGGATAAGATCGAAAAAGTTTTGACTAAAATGGTGGAAAAACCGGTGGAAGTGATCGGATCGGGACGTACCGATGCGGGAGTTCATGCAATTGGTCAGGTTGCCAATGCACATTTTGAGACCGAGAAAACACCGGAAGAGATACAGGAATATCTAAATCGCTATTTGCCGGATGACATTGCAGTGACAAGCCTAGAAGAAGCGGAAGATCGGTTTCACAGCCGTCTGAATGCGACGGGCAAGGTCTACAGCTATTGGATTGAAACTGCAGAGAAAAAACCGGTATTTCAGAGAAAATATATCTATGGATTAGGGGAAGCTTTAGATATCGAGGCGATGAAGTGTGCGGCAGAGAAGCTTTGCGGTACTCATGATTTCAAAAGCTTCTGTTCCAATAAAAACGGCAAAAAATCCACAGTCAGAACTTTGCGTGCAGTTAATTTTCAAACGCATGGAACGCAGATAGAAATTCATTTTATTGGAGATGGTTTCTTGTATAATATGGTACGCATTTTGGTCGGAACCTTGATTGAGGTTGGAAGAGGAAAACGTGATCCCAAAACTATGGGAGCACTTTTAGAAGCGGGGGAGCGTCAGGCAGCCGGCTATACCGCACCGCCGGAGGGACTCTTTTTAGCGTCAGTTTTGTATATGTAAAATAAGGAGTGATGTGATATGACAGAATTTCTTGTCAAAAAATTTGTAAAAAATTATGAAAAAATCGAGGAAGCTTCCGTCCGAACTTCCTATGGAATTTTATCCAGTCTGGTTGGAATCGCCTGTAATATCTTGCTGTTTACAACCAAACTTTTGATTGGAGTGTTGATTAACAGTATTTCTGTTATGGCAGATGCATTTAATAACTTATCCGATGCCGCATCGTCCATCATTGGCTTTATCGGAGTCAAGATGGCAGAAAAACCGGCCGATGAGGATCACCCATTTGGACATGGCAGGATCGAATATATCGCTGCGTTTATTGTTGCATTTATCGTTATCCAAGTGGGATTTTCTCTGTTTAAAACCTCTTTTGCCAAGATCCGTCATCCGGAAGCAATAAGTTTTAATCTTATTTCGATTCTCATTTTACTGCTTTCGATGGCGATGAAGTTTTGGATGAGTCTGTTTAATCGGAAGCTTGGTAGTCGGATTCATTCCACGGTGATGTTGGCAACTTCTGCGGATTCGATGGGCGATGTGGTGACAACCGGTGCAACGATTTTATC